>NZ_JBFBBQ010000148.1:0-13467 GCF_040682775.1 Amycolatopsis sp. NPDC051106
GGCGCCGCCGATGAGTTCTTGGAGCTTGTGGGCGTAGACGGGGTCGGGCTTTTCGGGCTTGGCTTCGAACTGCAGGAGCTTGGTGTGACGGAACAAGGTCGTCTCCCTTCCGGTCCTCGCCGGTTTCCCCCAAACGGCCCCGGCAACCGGAAATCCGTCGTTTGAGTGCTTCTCCACCGGATACCCGGTCGTAAGACCCCGGCAGGAGGTGATTCCGTTGCTCGCCCGGCACAACTCGGTGTGGCTCGTCCCCCGGTACGGCACGACGGTTTCCGTCGTCGGCGTGCTGGACGCGATGACCTATCCGCGGCTGCGCGACAGCCTGCTCGAGTTCGCCGCCGAGTCCGAGCGCGGCCTGCTCGTCGACATCGAGCGCCTCGCCCTGCGCGACCCGGCGCTGGTCAAGGTGTTCTCGCTGGTCGCCCTGCGGGTCCGCGACTGGCCGGCCGTGCCCTTCGCTGTCGTCACCGGCCGGCCCGAGCAGCGCGCGGTGCTGGCCGCGAGCGCGGTCGGCCGGACCGTGCCCGTGTACGCCGAGGCTGCCGCGGCCGAAGCCGCGCTGGAGCGTCCCGCCCGGAAGCAGGCCGGGCGCCTGCTGGTCCGGTCTTCGCGCACCTCGTCGTGCGCCCGCGAGTTCGTCCGGGAGACCTGCGCCGGCTGGCGGGTGCCCGAGCTGGCCGAGGACGCCGAGCTGGTCGCGAACGAGCTCGTCGAAAACGTCCTGCGCCACACGGATTCGCCGCCCCGCCTGCGGATGGAGCTGCGGCGCGGGCGGCTGGCGGTCGAGGTGGCCGACGAAAACCCGTACCCCGCGGTCCTCCGCGAAGGGCTGGACCTGACCGAGACGGGGCTCGGCCTGCGGATGGTCGCCCGGGTCGCGAAGACCTGGGGGAGCACCCGGGGCCGCTCCGGCGGCAAGACCGTGTGGGCCGTGCTGCCCCGGCGCTGAGGTCCGGCGGGCGGTCTTCGTCTACTGTGGACGCCGCGACCGGTAGTCGCGGGCGGTTTCGACGTCGCCCTCGGGAGTGTGGACGAAGTGCCCGACGTGCCGCTTCTTCGCGATCAGCCGGCCGGACAGCACGGCGTCGGTCCGGCGCGGTGACGTGTTGGACGCCCGGCGCCCGCCTTCGACGCGGTTCTTCCAGAGCCCGTCTTCGAAGTAGGTGTGCACATCACCCTCGGCCACGCCGCCACCTCCCGGAGTCCCCGGCCGGGTGCCCGGGGACGGACCGGACAAACGTTCAGCTCAGGCCGAGCACCCGGATGGCGTTGTCCTTGAGGATCAACGGCCGCACCTCCTCCTTGAGGTCGAGGGTGGCGAAGTCGGCGAGCCAGCGGTCCGGGGTGATCACCGGGAAGTCCGAGCCGAACAGCACCTTGCGCTTGAGCAGCGAGTTCGCCGCACGGACCAGCTGCGGCGGGAAGTACTTCGGCGACCAGCCGGACAGGTCGATGTACACGTTCGCCTTGTGCGTCGCGACCGAGATCGCTTCGTCCTGCCACGGCACCGACGGGTGCGCCAAGATGATCGTCAGGCCCGGGAAGTCGGCGGCGACGTCGTCGAGCAGCATCGGGTTCGAATAACGCAGCTTGATGCCGTGCCCACCCGGCAATCCGGCGCCGATCCCGGTCTGCCCGGTGTGGAACAGCGCCGGCACGCCCAGTTCCTGGATGGCCTCGTACAGCGGGTAGTGGCGGACGTCGTTCGGTTCGAACGCCTGCAGGCTGGGGTGGAACTTGAAGCCGCGGACGCCGTGCTCGGCGACCAGCGCCCGCGCGCGGCGCACGGCGGCCTTGCCGGCGTGCGGGTCGACCGAGCCGAACGGGATGAGCACGTCCGGGTGCTCGGCGGCGGCGTCGGCGATCTCCTCGCTCGAGAGCGCGGGGTGCCCGGTGGCGGCCGGCGCTTCGACGGTGAAGACGACGGCGGCCATGTTCCGCGCCCGGTAGTGCTCGGCGATCGCGGTCACCGTCGGTGTGCGGTCCTGATCGGCGCGGAAGTACTTCGCCGACGCGTCCAGGAGCTCCTGGTCGAGGGCGAAGCAGCCGTGACCGTCCTGCTCGACGTGGGTGTGGACGTCGATGGCGGTCAGTGCGGAAAGGTCCACGGGAGCTCCAGGTTCAGGGCAGGTCGGGCTGCGCGGCCTTGGCGGCCAGCAGGCGGTGCAGGACGGCGTCGCGGGCGGCGACGAGGGCGCGGTCGTCGGTGCCGGCCCGTTCGGCGTCGACCCCGGCGACGAGGGTTTCGGCCAGCTCCGGGGTCAGGTGGACCTGGCCGAGGTCGCGCCACCACTCTTCGGTGGGCGGGCCGAGGTGCGCCAGGACGTGCGCGAGGCCGCCCGCGCCACCGGAGAGGTGCTGGTTGAGGAACGGGCCGAGCACGGCCCAGCGCAGCCCGGGCCCGTACGCGATCGCCGTGTCGATGTCGGCGACCGTCGCGACCCCGCGTTCGACCAGTGAATACGCCTCCTGCCACAGCGCGGCCTGCAGCCGGTTCGCGACGTGGCCGGGCAGCTCGCGCGACAACCGGATCGGCCGCTTCCCGACCGAGGTGTAGAACGCCACGGCCCGGTCGACGACCTCGGGCGCGGTCTCGCGGCCGGGCACGACCTCGACGAGCGGGATCAGGTGCGGCGGGTTGAACGGGTGCCCGATGACGACTCGCTCGGGATGGCGCGGGCAGCCTCGGGCGATGACGCTGGGCAGCAGCCCGGAAGAACTGCTCGCCAGGATCACGTCCGGCCGCGCGGCCTCGTCGAGGACGGCGAACAACGCGTGCTTGACGTCCTCGCGCTCAGGACCGTTCTCCTGCACGAAATCCGCCGCCGCGGCCGCCTCGCCCGGATCGGCGGCGAACCGCAGCCGGGCGATCGCCGCGTCGTCCGGCGGCAGGATGGCGGTGACGTCGGCGCGGAGCCGCTCCTCGGCGCCGGGTGCCGGATCGGTGGCGACGACGTCGAGGCCGTGGGCGAGGAAGTGGGCGGCCCAGCTCGCGCCGATGACGCCGGTGCCGACGACCGCGACGGTGCTCATGCGGGCGCCACGAAATGGTCCAGGGCCGTGGGATCGGCCAGGACGTCCCGGCCGACGACGTCCTCGGCGCGGGCGCCGAGCAGGAGTTTCTTCACGGGCAGCTCCAGCTTCTTCCCGGTGCGGTTGCGGGGGATCACCGGGACGGCGGTGATCGTGTCCGGCACGTGCCGCGGGGACAGCGCGCTCTTCAACGCCGTCGTGATCTTCTCGCGCAGCGGTGCGTCCAAGGCGCCGTCCCGGAGAACGACGTAGAGGCGGAGGTCGCCGTTGCCGCCGGCGGGGTCTTCGAGGTGCACGACGAGGGAGTCGTCGACCTCCGGCAGTTCTTCGACGACGGCGTAGAACTCGGCGGTGCCCAGCCGGACGCCGCCGCGGTTGAGGGTCGCGTCGGAGCGCCCGGCGATGACACAGCTCCCCTCGGTGGAGAACCGGATCCAGTCGCCGTGGCGCCAGACACCCGGATAGGTGTCGAAGTACGTCTCGCGGTAGCGCGAACCCGTGTCGCCCCAGAACCCGACCGGCATGGACGGCATCGGCGCGGTGATGACCAGCTCGCCCAGCTCGCCGACGACCTCGGCGCCGTGCTCGTCGAACGCTTTCGCGTCGACCCCCAGGCACGGTCCGGAGATCTCGCCGGCGACCACGGGCTGCAGCGGGCCGCCCTGGACGATGCCGCTGCAGACGTCGGTGCCGCCGCTGCCGACGTTGAGCAGCACTTCCGGGCCGAAGACGTCCCGCACCCAGTGGTAGCCCTCGGCGGGCAGCGGGCTGCCCGCCGCGCCGATCTGCCGGAGCGCGGTCAGGTCGAACGACGCGGCCGGGTCGAGGCCCGCCTTCCGGCACGCCATCAGGAAGCCCGGGCTCGCGCCCATCAGCGTCGCGCGGGTCTCGGCGGCCAGGCGCCACTGCCACGCCAGGTCCGGGTGCAGCGGGTTGCCGTCGACGAGCACGATCGACGCGCCGGTGAGCAGCCCCGAGACGAGCGCGTTCCACATCATCCAGGCGGTGGTGGAGAACCACAGCAGCCGGTCGCCGGGACGCAGGTCCCAGCTCAGGCCGTGGTTCTTCAGGTGCTCCAGGAGGATCCCGCCGTGGCCGTGCACGATCGCCTTCGGCTTGCCGGTGGTGCCGGAGGAGAACAGCACGCACAGCGGGTGCGCGAACGCGACCGGGTCGAACCCGGGTGCGCACGCCTTCGGGGGTTCCGGGTGGCGGAGCCCCCGGCTCGGGCCGAAGGCCCGGATGTCACTGCTTTCGGTGAGCAGGTCGCTCCAGGCGAGCGTGTCCGGGAGGTCGTGATCGCCGTAGGGGACGTGGACGACGTGCTCGACGGTGGGCAGGCCGGCCCGGATCTCGGCGACCTCCGCGCGGCGGTCGACGTCCTTGGCGCCGTAGCGGTAACCGGACACCGTCAGCAGCACCCGCGGCTCGATCTGGCCGAACCGGTCGACCACCGAACGCGCGCCGAACTCGGGCGCGCAGGACGCCCAGACCGCGCCGAGGCTCGCGGCCGCCAGGTAGGCGACCACGGTTTCGGGGATGTTCGGCAGGTACGCCACGACGCGGTCACCGCGCCCGACGCCGAGCCGGGCCAGCCCCGCGCGAGCCCTCGCGACCTGGTCGCGCAGCGCGCCCCACGTCAGCTCCACGCGGTCGCGGGTCTGGGAGTACGCGATGACGGCGACCTCGTCCGCGGGGCCGCCCAGGGCGTGCTCGGCGTAGTTGAGGGTCGCGCCGGGGAACCACTCGGTGCCGGGCATCCGCCGGTCCGGCACGACACCCGAAGCGGGGGAGTGGAAGCGGACGCCGAAGAAGTCCTTGACCGACGACCAGAAGCCGTCGACGTCGGTCACCGACCAGCGGTGGAGCGCGGCGTAGTCGTCGAAGGCGTGCCCGCGCTCGGCCAGCCATCCCAGGAACCGGCCGATCTCGGTGGTCTCGCGGACGTCGGGCGCGACCGGGCGCAGGATCATCGGCCGACCTTCCCGGCGCGCTTGTCCAGGAACGCCCGCATCCGTTCCTTCGCTTCGGCGCTGCCGCCCGCCACGGCGGCCATCAGCGACTCCATGAAGTAGCCCTCGGCCGGGTTGGCCTCGGCGATGCGGGGGAGGGCCTGCAGGACGGCGAAGTTCGTGATCGGGGAGTTCGCCGCGATCTTGCGGGCCAGGCCGAGCGCGTGCTCGAAACCGTCGTCGGCGCGGTAGTGCGACAGCCCGGCGGCGTGCCCTTCGTCGGCGTCGAGGACGCGGCCGGTGAGCATCATGTCGGCCATCCGGTGCACGCCGATCAGCCGCGGCACCCGCACCGACGCGCCGCCGCCGACGAACAGGCCGCGCTGGCCCTCCGGCAGCGCGTAGAAGGCCGAGGGCTCGGCGACGCGGATGTGCGCGGCCGCCGCGAGCTCCAGTCCGCCGCCGACGACCGCGCCCCGGAGCACGGCGACGACCGGGACGCGCCCGCGTTCGATCCGCTCGAAGGCGCGGTGCCACATCATCGAGTGCTCCAGGCCTTCGAACGCGTCGCGCTCGGTGAGCTCGGAAAGGTCGAGCCCGGCGGAGAAGTGCTCGCCCACGGCGTCGAGCACGACGGCCTTGATCCCGCGCGGCGGGGCGCCGAAGAACGTTTCGAGGCCGAGCACGGTGGCGTCGTCGAGGGCGTTGCGCTTTTCTGGGCGCGCCAGCCGCAGGACGGCGACGTCGTCGAGCAGCTCGAGCCGCAGCGAAGGGGGCAGCAGAGGGATCGTCATGCGGGTCCGTTCGGGAAGGATGCGGCGGCTCGCGCGCGGAGCTCGACGCGGCGGATCTTGCCGGTGGCGTTGACCGGCAGGCTTTCGGTGAACTGCACGTGCTTGGGCACCTTGTAGCGGGCGAGGTGCCGTTCGAGGTGGGCGCGGAAGCCGGCTTCGTCGAGCTCGGCGCCGGCGCGGCGGACGACGAAGGCGGCGCCGACCTCGCCCCAGCGTTCGTCGGGCACGCCCACGACGGCGCACGCGTCGACCTCGTCGAGCCGGACCGCGACCGCCTCGATCTCGGCCGGGTAGACGTTCTCGCCACCCGAAATGATCATGTCCTTGACGCGGTCGACGACGTGGGCCCAGCCGTCGTCCTCGACGCGGACGACGTCGCCGGTGCGGAACCAGTCGTCGTCCACGAAGCTCGCCTTCGACTCTTCGGGCCGGTTCCAGTAGCCGCCGAACACGTGCGGGCCGCGCACCAGCAGCTCCGCGGGCGTCTCGCCGAGCGGCTCGGGCGTCAGCTCGGGGCCGAGGCCGGCCACGTCGGTGAAGAAGTGCGGCACGCCCGCGGCGACGGGGTGGTCGAGGGTGCCCTCGTGGGTGGCCATCGAAACGCCCGGCGAGGCTTCGGTCATGCCGTAACCCTGAAGGAGTTTCACCCCGCGGTCGAGCCACGCGCGGGCGACGCGTTCGGCGACCGGCGAGCCGCCGTAGAGCACGCACGTCAGCGAGCTCAGGTCCGTGCGGTCCCAGGACTCGTGGCGGCACAGCATCTCCAGCATGGTGGGGACCGCGGAGAAGCTCGTGATCCCGGCTTCGCCGATCCGGCCGAGGATCACGCCCGGGTCGAACTTCGCCACCGGTTCCACGCTGCCGCCCTTGAACAGCGTCGGCAGCGTGATCTGGCCCAGCCCGACGCAGTGGAACAGCGGCGCGATGCACAGCGCCTTGTCGGTGCCCAGGACGTCGAGGTGGGCGAGCTGGTTGACGGTGTTCCAGGTGAGGTTCCCGTGGGTGAGCACCGCCGCCTTCGGCCGGCCGGTGGTGCCGGAGGTGTAGAGCAGCAGGCACGGGTCGTCGAGCCGCACTTCGGCCGGCGGCGGGTCGCCGGCGGCGGCGATTTCGGTCTCGTAGCCGAGCCCGCCCGCCGGGCACGACGCCGGGTCCGTCGCGACGACGTGCCGGACGGTGTCCGGCAGCGGGCCGGTCAGCAGGGCGTCGGTGTCCGGGCTGTGCACCAGCACCGAGGCGCCGCTGTCTTCCAGCATGTAGCGGATCTCGGTGGGGGAGAGCCGGTAGTTGAGCGGCACGAACAGCGCGCCGAGGCGGGCGGTGGCGAAGAGCGTTTCGAAGACGGTGACGTCGTTGACGCCGAGGTAGGCCACGCGGTCGCCCGGGCGCACGCCGAGCCGGGCGAGCGCGCCGGCCAGCCGTTCGACGCGGTCGGCGAGTCCGGCGTAGGTGCGCGTGCGCCCGGACTGCACGAGCGCGGTGCGGCCGGGGGAGATCCGGGCCCGGCGCGCGGGCCAGCTGCCGAGGCCGAAGTCGGCCGGTCCGTGCGGCGATCGGGTCACGCCGGGTACCTCCGTGCTCGATATCAGGAACCCTGAGACGCTGTCGAGCATGACTGTCACCCGCACGGGCTGTCAAGAGCGCGGGTCCGAGTGCCCGATTTTGGTGCGGACGCCAGGAAGACGCGCTTTTGGCGGACAGTGGGCGACGGGCTTTTCGGCCGTTGGCGGGGTTGCGCCGTTTGGATCAAGTACTAGGCTGCGAGAGTGCGGTCCAGAGCCGGCCGCCCTCCCCCGACTTGCCGGCGTTCGAGCGGGCAGTGGACACCGCTCGGCACGTCATCCGCGACTGAAGGCGTACAGAAGATGTTAGTCGTGCAGCACCCGGCGACCGCGATCCCCATGGCGTCGCCGTCCCCCCTCATCGAACGCAGCCCGTTCGACATCACGGTGATCCGGCCGTACTTCGGCGCGGTCATGGTCCGGATCCGCGGCGCGCTCGACGCGGACAGCGCGGCCGAGCTCGCCTCGGTCCTCAGCACCTGGGCGCACCGCCGGTTCCCGACCCTGGTGCTCGACCTGTCCGAGGTCGACTTCCTGGATTCGGCCGGGCTTTCGGTGCTCGCCGACATCCACGTCCGGACGGTCCGCGAGAGCACCACCCTCCGGATCGTCACCGGCGACAACCGCGTCGTGCGCCGCGCGCTTGCCGGGAGCGGCTTGGACCACGCGCTCAACCTGAGCCCGCTGCCGTCGGGCTGGGAACGGGCGACGGAGATCCCGGGCTAGGTCTTCCCGTACCGCGGTCGGCTGAAGGTGCCCTTCAGCTCGCATGGCCGGCCGGGTGATCTCGATGCCGGGCCCGTGCGGGCGCGAGGCAGCCCTGATAGCCGGACGTTCGCAAACGCTTGCGGGAACGGGTGACCGATTTCGCGCAGGCTGCCGGGGGCCGCGACAAGTCGGTCGCCGAGCCGCGCGGGGGTCGCTTCGGACGCAGTGAATGACTCATTCCTGGCGTCGGACGCCAGGAATGAGTCATTCACTGCGTTGACACCCAGCCGTCGGGGCCCAGTGAGTGCCGTGCACCGGAGGGCGGGTTGACCGCGACTTGCCCGAACGCCGCCGGAGCCGGCTCAGGCGCGGAAGTACGCGCGGAACGTCGTGCCGTGGTCGCCGGTGTGCAGGCGGACCAGATCGGCCAGGTAGTTGACCAGGAGCAGCCCGCGGCCTCGGGGCTGCTCCGGCGTCGCGGGGCGGCGGCCGGCGAGCGGGTCGGCCAGCTTGCCGCGGTCGTGGACCTCGCAGACGAACTCGCCGCCTTCGCTCCACAGCCGGACCGTGCCGGTGCCGGCGCCGTGTTCGACGCAGTTGGACAGCAGTTCCGTGACGACCACCTGGACGTCGGCAACCTGGTCGGCGTCCAGCCCGCCGGCGGCCGCGTGGACGGCGGCCATCGCCCGGGCCGCGGCGAGGTCGGTCGTGTCCGCCAGCTCGGCCACGCGATCCGGCGCCGGCGGCAGCGGCCGGTTGTACCGGGCGAGGACGTCGTCGGGGGCGTACGCGGTGCTCGGGCGGCGGCCGGTGCCGTCGATCAGGACGGGGTGGGTGGCTTCGGCGTCGGCGAGCGCGGCCGGGTCGAGGCGCACGACGTCGTACGGGCACAGGATCGTCACGTCCCGGCCGGTGAACGCCCGGTTGATGAGCGCTTCGTGCTGCACGCACGCCGGGTACTCGACGGCCGAGCGCTCCGCCCAGATCGGTTCGCCGATGATCCGCACCGGACCACCGGCGTGGGTGTCGGCGAAGGCCCGCAGCACGCGCGGGATGATCCGCCCGGGGTTGCGCCCGGCGTCGGTCATGTCCAGCAGGTGGACCCGGCCGGCGTCCGCGCCGAGCTCCCGGCGCAGCAGCTCGAGGTTCCGTCCGGGTACGGCGACGGCGACCGGCTCGCCGGCGGCGAGCCCGCTCCACACGAACGGCACGGTGCCGGCCAGGTACTCGGCGTCGTCACGGTAGAACAAGGCGGGGTGCACGAACGGTTCCGCGGGCGCGCTCAAGTCGTCTCCTCCAAGGCCGAGGACCCCACCAGTATGCGCGAGCGGCGTCACCGCTTCGGGGGAACCCCGCCGGGTGGGCCGCCGTCGGCCCGGCGCAGCCGTTCCTCCTGGATGCCGCGCAGGAACGCCACCGGGTCGTCGCCCATGCGGTCGAGCGCGCGGTGGCGGATCCCGGCCGCGACGACCGCGCTGCCCACCGCCCACGCGGCGACCACGACGACCACCCCGGGCGCCGGCAGGACCCGGCCCAGGAACGCGAGGCACACCGTGGCCGCCAGCGCCGCGATCCGGGCCGGGCCGGCGTACCAGCGCGGGCTCCCGGGCGCCGAGAACACCCGGGTGCCGGCCAGGTACATCGTCAGGCCGACCGTCGTGAACCACACTGCCGCCTGGGGCGGGGACTCGTGCAGCGAGAGGTTCACGCCGGCCGCGACGAGCAGCAGTGCGAAGGCCGGGAAGAGGTGCCCGACGGCGTACAGCGAATACGCGAGCGCGGGGTTGCCGCCGGAGAGGCCGAGCAGGCGCTCGTAGATCCGCGCGGCCGAGGCGAAGTACAGCCACCACAGCGCGCCCGCCATCACCAGGCCGGCGACCAGGGACGCCCAGTAGGCGACGTCGTCGGCCGGGCGTTCCAGCGCCGCGGTGCCGACCGTGATCACCAGCTCGCCGAGCAGCAGGATCATGAACAGCCCGAAGCGCTCGGCGAGGTGCGCGGAGTCGACCGCCAGGTTCGGGTCGCTCGGCGGCTTCAGCAGCATCCGCCACTGGTCCGCCGGTGAGGGCCGCTGCCGGGACTCGCCGCGACGCCGTCCGTGGCGGTCGCCGAGCAGCAGGAACCCCGCCTCCAGCAGCAGCGCGAACGCCCACAGCACCCACGTGTACGGGAAGACCGTCGAAACGCCGAACAGGACCGCGGAAACCACGTAACCCCAGCTGATCCGGCTCTGGTCGAGACCCGGGCGCGCCGGCCAGCGGTGCGCGGCCGCCAGGATCAGGCGGACCCCGGCCATGGCCGCCGCGAACACCGCCGGGTGCCCCTCGAAGACGTGGTGCGCCTGGGTGGCGGCGATCCCGCAGGGGATGGTGCCGGCCAGCACGAACAGCCGGTCGGCGGCGCGGCTGTCGTCGCCGCGGCGGTTGTAGAGCACGGCGAAGCCGATCCACGTCCACCACAGCGTCGCGAACAGGCCGAGCGCGGCGGCGGCCCGCAGCCAGTGCGGGTCCGCGACCATGCCGTGCGCCACCTGGCCCACCGCGAACACGAAGACCAGGTCGAAGTACAGCTCGACCCACCCGACCCGCTTGCCGTGGCCTGCCGTGCTTTCGCCGCCATCGTCCACATCGGTCACGACGGCGATTCTGCCGCCTCCCCGGACCTGCCTCCCACCCGGGCGGCAGGGGAATTAATAACGAACCATTCGAACAATGGCCGACTTCGCCACGAATTGGTCCTCGCGACTTCTGTGGGTAAATTTGCCGCCAGTGTGGCGGAACTCGTTATTTGCCTCGCGCCAGGCCTCGTAGCTGCGCGAACGCACTTGTACGGTGTACAAGCAGCGACCATCGAGGCACAATGCGTGAACTGTCGGAGCGGCCCGGAAGGAATTCATTCCCCGCGTTCCGAAACGCCGGTCCTCAGGGTTGACAAGGATGGCGGGCGTGATGTCTTCTGCTGGTCGGCTCGATCAACGCCAAGTCTTCCCCAGACCCCGGGAGAGCGGCGATCGGCCCTGGGGCCCTCGTCCTGTCCGAGTTCGACGTCAGCCGTCCGCGCGGCTGGGAATCGAGCGATTCCGCCATGCACGAAAGCAGATCCACTCTCCGCCGGGCGGCGGACGCCGCGTGGTGGCCGGCGCACTGGAGCGTGCGCACCAAGATCAGCGTGGTCCTGCTGCTGCCCGTGCTGGTCGCGGTGGCGCTCGCGGAGGTCCGGATCCAGGGCGAGCTCGACCGGGCGACCGCGCTCAGCGCGGCGCGCGACCGGCTGCCGGTGCTGCGGGACACGATCGACCTGACCGCGTCGCTGGGCCAGGAGATGGTCGCGGCGGTGGCGGTCCCGGCGGGGGCGCCGGGCACCCTGACCGCCGCGGTCGACGCGAAGGTGGCCGCCGTTCAGCGCGACACGGGCTTCGCGCCGCTGGCCGCGGACACCGGCCGGGCGCTGAACACCGCGCTGGGCAAGCTCGCCGGAATCCGCGCGGCCGGCGCCGGCGGCGGCGATGTCCGCACGAAGGCCGCCGGCTACAACGACATCATCGCCACCCTCGGCGACCTCGTGCCCGCGTTCGTCCCGGCCGACGCCGGCAGCGCGACGGCCACCGGCGCCGAAACCGCCCGGCTGCTGGTGCACCTGCGGGGCGAGCTGGCCACCGAGGAGACCTACGCGCGGGCGGCGCAGAGCAGCCCGGACGACGCTTCGCTGCGCCCGGCCGTCGTGCAGGCCGCCGCCGAGCAGGAAGTGCTCGGCGAGCAGGCCGAACACCAGCTCTCGGGCGACGCGCTGAACCGGTTCAAGGCGGCGACGAGCTCCGCGGAAGGCCGCCTTGACTCCCTGCAGGATTCCGGCAACGGCGGCGCCGCCGCGCTCGTGTCGTTCCTCCCCTCGATCACCGCCGAGACGGCCGGGGTGACGGCCGTGCTGACCGACGTCGCGGCGAAGCTGTCCGCCGACGTCTCGACCGCGGCCGACCGCGCCCGGTCGGACTCGCTGCGCGACACGGCCCTGGTCCTCGGCGCGCTGCTCGGCGCGCTCGCGATCGCCCTGCTGGTGGTCCGCTCGCTCGTCACGCCGGTGCGCCGGCTGCGCGCGGCCGCCCTGCGCGCGGCGAACGAACAGCTCCCGGAGACCGTCCGGCAGGTCCGCGAGGGCCACGACGTCGACTGGCGCGCGGTGCCCGACTCCGGGATCCGGACCGAGGAGGAGATCGGGCAGCTGGCCCGCGCCTTCGACGACATGCACCGCCAGGCGGTCCGGCTCGCCGTCGAACAGGCCGACCTGCGCAAGCAGGTCAGCGAGATGTTCATGACGCTCTCGCGGCGCAGCCAGTCCCTCGTCGAGCAGCAGCTGTCGATCATCGAAGACCTCGAAGCGGACGAGCAGAACCCGCGCCGGCTCGACGAGCTGTTCCGGATCGACCACATCGCGACCCGGCTGCGCCGCAACGGCGAGAACCTGCACGTCCTGGCGGGTGGCCGGCCGGTCCGGCACGGCCGGGAGCCGGTGCCCACGCGCGACCTGCTGCGCGCCGCGACGTCGGAGGTCAAGGACTACCGGCGGGTGGCGATGGGCAGCGCGCCGCGCAGCTCGGTGCAGCCCGAAGCGGCCGCGGACGTGGTGCACATCCTCGCCGAGCTGCTGGAGAACGCGACGCGGTTCTCCCCACCGGAGCACAAGGTCGCGCTGACGGCCGACCGCGGCGCCGACGGCGGACTGCTCATCGAGGTCGTCGACCAGGGCCTCGGGATGACCCCGGCAGAGTTCGCGTCGGTGAACGACCGGCTCGCGGCGGCGGGGACCGTCGGCCCGGAAACGACCCGCCGGATGGGGTTGTTCGTGGTCGGCCGGCTCGCCGCGCTGCACGGGGTGACCGTGCGGCTGCGCCCGACCGGGACGGGGGCGCGGCACGCCGGGGTGACGGCGAGCGTCCACGTGCCGGGCGCGCTGGTGATCGCCGACCTGGCCCGCCCGATCGGGGCCGGCCGGCTCGCGACGGCCGGCGCCGGGGTGAACGGCCGCAACGGCCACTCCCGGCCGCCGGTGGTGCCGGCGCAGGCGTCGACGCCGATCTTCGAGCAGGTCGTGACGAGCTGGTTCGTCGAGCCGGTCGCGAAGCCGCTGTCGAGGCGGGACGCGCCCGCCGAACCGGTGGAGTGGCCGGCCGCGGCGGACGGTACCGCGGTGGAGTGGCCGCCGGCGGTGCCGAACGGCCGGGCCATCAGGCCCGGGGCCCCGGCGGATCCGGATCGGGCCGTGCCGGCCGACCCGGCCGGCACGTCCGCCGCCGATCGCGCCGGCCGGAACGGAACCACCGGCGCCCACCGGGTGCCGTCGGCCGAGCCGGCTGACGCTGCCGCTGTCCCGGCCGATCGCGCTGGGCGCGACGGGACCACCGCCGCGCACCGGGCGGCGGCG
>NZ_JBFBBQ010000149.1:0-13430 GCF_040682775.1 Amycolatopsis sp. NPDC051106
CATCACGCTCTGCCCTCGACGCATCGGTGCCATCACCCAGGCCAGCCTCGTACTCACCCACCATGAACACCACGGACGCTACTGAGAAAACCTCAGTGAGGTCGAGAAGTCTCTGTTGGCGGGCATGGTCGAGGCGTGGGACCGGACCGACATCGATGCGGTGGCCGCTCTGCTCGGGGCGGACGCGCGTTTGGTGATGCCCCCGACGACGTCGTGGTACGACGGGCGGGAGGCGGTCACGACGTTCCTCGCCTCGCACGCGTTCACTCCGGGCGTGGCGGGGCGCATGCGGACGGTGGCGACTGCTGCGAACCGGCAACCGGCGCTGGGTGTTTACATCCGGGACGAGCGGGGCCGTTTCCGGCCGTTCGCGTTGCTGGTGTTGACCGTCGGGGACGGCGCGGTCAGCGAGCTGACCCTGTTCCACCTGCCTCGGCTCTTCCCGCTGTGCGGCTTGCCGGCCGAGCTGTAGACCATCCGCGCGACCGCTCGGCGCCGGCCCGGGAAAGTCGGCGGCGATCCGGCTCTCGAGGTCAGCGGTCCGGCTTGCCGGGCGGCCGCCGGAGGATGCGCTCGATGTGGTTCCTCGCTTCGCGGCCCTCCGGGATGTTCTGCATGACCCAGTTGTGGAACATGCCGGGGTATTCGCCGTAGTCGACGTCGATGCCCGCGTCCCGGGCGAGGGCGGTGAAGCGGCGCGCGTCGGGCAGGAGGAGGTCGCGGGTGCCGATTCACAGGCTGAACGGCCCCAGGCCGGTCAGGTCGGCGTGCAGCGGGCTGATGCGGGGGTCGTGCGGCTCGGTGCCCTCGGCGTACATCCGGCCGGCTTCGCGCAGCCGCTGAGCGATCGCCAGTGCGAGCGCGCCGCCCGCCGAGTCGCCGGAGACCACCAGGTCTTCGGCCGGCCGGTCGTCGGCGATCCGTTCGTAGGCCGCGTACACCATCGGCCGTGTCTCGGTGTGGTCGTGCCGGGGGACCAGCGGGTAGATCGGCAGGGTGACGGCGCGCCCGAGCCGGTCGACGAGGTCGGCGGCGAAGCTCCAGTGGTGGGTCTCGATCTCCTCGACGTACCCGCCGCCGTGCAGGTGCAGCACGTGCGTGCCCGCGGTCGCGCCCCGGCGGGGCCGGAGTGTCCAGCACGGGAACCCGCGGACGTCCTGCCGCTCGATCGTGCAGGTCCGGCGCAGCCGCCGCGGCGGGCGGGCCATCGACGGACGCTGGTGGCGGTGGAGCCGGTGGCGCAGGGCCCGGGCATCGTCGTAGAAGCGCTTCTGGCCCGTGGCGCGCAGGTATGCCGTGTACAGCTGTGCCTTCGTGCTCACCATGCCCGGCGGTTACCCCGTCGGCGCGGCCGGTGAACGCGCCGGTTAAGCCCGGCCGGACCGGGTACGTGCGGTCCGGGGTGATGATGGACGTGATCGACGGCGCGAACCTGCCCACGCTGAAGGACCTGGACGACATGGCCGGCCTGTTCGAGGCCGAGGGTGGCGAAGACCTCTACGTCCGGTGGTCGCGGGGGCCGGACACCGACCTGGGCAACGGCCTCGCCCAGGCCAGCCGGGACGGGCTGACGGGTATCCGGCTGCCCGGTTTGTCGGCCAATTCCCTGAAAGTGGAGCCGTGGTGGAACGGACGGTCGGTCCGGTTGTGGCTCGCCCGCCGGCTCTACGACTACCAGCACCTGCGGGACCTGCGTGGTCCGGACGTCCGCCCGTGGGTCCTCCGGGGCCGGCTGGTGGCGCGCGGGCCGGACAACGAGCCGCTCGTGCACTGCGAGCGTCCGCTGGCGTGGGTCGCCGACGAGGTGCTGCAGGAAGCTCGCGAACTCGTCGACGAGCAGGGCTCGCGCGAATGGGGACCGATGGACCGGCGCTGACGGCGCGGGTTTTGCCGCACGGTAGCGGGGGTAACCGCACGCGTCCGATGGCGATCGGGAGGTGCGGCCTTGGCACAACGTGACGGAATCACCCAGCCTTGGGGCACGCGTACCCCTTACGGTCCCGGCGAGGCGTGGCCGGTGCGAGTGGACAGTCACCTCGCCGGCGGGCTGACCGCGCAAGACGTCGACCGGTGGGTCCGCAGCGCCGCCGTGCTGCACTCCAATGGGGACGGTCTGGACATCGCGGTCAAAGACGGCGAAATCATGGGAGTGCGCGGCCGCGCGGACGACCGCGTGAACCGCGGGCGGCTGGATCCGAAGGACCTGTTCGGCTGGCAGGCCGGCTCCTCGCCGGATCGGCTGACCACACCGATGATCCGGCGCGACGGCGAACTCGTCGAGGCGAGCTGGGACGAAGCCATGGCGCTCGTCGTCGGGCGCAGCAAGGAACTGCTGGACGAGCAGGGCCCGAGCGCGCTCGGTTTCTACACCAGCGGTCAGCTCTTCGCCGAGGAGTACTACACCCTCGCCACGATCGCGCGCGCCGGGATCGGCACCCACCACCTCGACGGCAACACCCGGCTCTGCACGGCGACCGCCGCGGCCGCGCTCAAGGAGTCCTTCGGCTGCGACGGCCAGCCCGCGTCCTGTTCGGACGTCGACCACGCCGACGTCATCGCGCTCTTCGGGCACAACGTCGCCGAGACCCAGGCCGTGCTGTGGACGCGCATCCTCGACCGGCTGGCCGGCCCGAACCCGCCGGCGGTGCTCTGCGTCGACCCGCGCGAGACGCCGGTCGCCCGCGCCGCGACGCTGCACCTCGCGCCGCTGCCCGGAACCAACCTCGCGCTGATGAACGGCCTGCTGCACGAAATCATCGCGCGCGACCGGGTCGACCACGACTACGTCGAGCGCTGCACGGTCGGCTACTCCGACCTGGAGAAGATGGTCGCGGACTACCCGCCGGAGCGGGTCGCGGCGATCTGCGGGCTCACCGAGGCCGAAATCCGGGCCGCGGCCGAACTCCTGGGGTCCGCGAAACGGCTGCTGTGCACCGTGCTGCAGGGCTTCTACCAGTCGCACCAGGCCGCGGCCGCTTCCGTGCAGGTCAACAACCTCGCCCTGATCCGGGGCATGCTCGGCAAGCCGGGCGCGGGCGTGCTGCAGATGAACGGCCAGCCCACCGCCGAGAACACCCGCGAATGCGGCGCGGACGGCGACCTGACCGGCTTCCGCAACTGGGCCAACGACGCCCACGTCGCCGAACTGGCCGAGCTGTGGAACGTCGAGCAGAGCACGATCCCGCACTACGGCCCGCCCACCCACCTGATGCAAATGCTGCGGTACGCCGAAAACGGCACGCTGCGGTTCTTGTGGGTGTCGGCGACCAACCCGGCCGTGTCGCTGCCGGAGCTGCGCCGGGTCCGTTCGATCCTGACCCAGGAGCGGCTGTTCCTCGTCGTGCAGGACGCTTTCCGCACCGAAACCGCGGAACTCGCCGACGTCGTGCTGCCGGCGGCGATCTGGGGCGAGAAGACCGGCACGTTCACCAACGCCGACCGCACCGTGCACCTGTCGGAGAAGGCCGTCGAACCGCCCGGGCAAGCCCGGCCGGACCTCGACATCCTGCTCGACTACGCCCGCCGCATGGACTTCCGCGACCAGGACGGCGCACCGCTGCCGCAGTGGCACGACGCCGAATCCGCGTTCGAGGCCTGGAAACGCGCGTCGGCCGGGCGGCCGTGCGACTACTCCGGGCTCAGCTACGCGAAGCTGCGGACGACCAGCGGCGTGCAGTGGCCCTGCACCGAAGAGCACCCCGACGGCACCGAACGGCTCTACACCGACGGGAAGTTCTTCGCCCAGCCCGACTACTGCGAGAGCTACGGACGCGACCTGGTCACCGGCGCGCCGATGGAGCCCGACGAGTACCGGGCGATGAACCCGGACGGCAAGGCCATGATCAAGGCGGCCGAGTACCTGGAACCGCACGAGGCCCCGAGCGACGAGCACCCGTTCGCGCTGATCACCGGGCGGACGATCCACCACTTCCACACCCGGACCAAGACCGCCCGCGCGCCGCAGCTGCAGGCGGCGGCGCCGGAGTCGTGGGTCGAGGTGTCCGATGGGGACGCGAAGCGGCTCGACCTGCACGAGGGTGACTGGGCGGAGATCACGACGCCACGTGGGCAAGTGCGCGCCCGCGTCCGGGTCGGCGGCATCCGCGAGGGCGTCCTGTTCCTCCCGTTCCACTACGGCTACTTCGACACCGGAGACCCCGCCGGCCGCGACGGTGACCGCGCCGCGAACGAGCTCACGCCGACCGACTGGGACCCGGTCTCCAAGCAACCGCTGTTCAAGACGGCCGCGGCCGCGATCCGCCGTGCGGAACCCGGCCACGCCACCGCCGTGGCGGCGAACACGAGCGACAACCGTGTCAGGGAAGACTTTCCGGCGGAGGAAGAACTGCGATGAAACTCGGACTGGCGATCCGTGAGCTGCACCGGTCGGAAACCTCGCTGGCCCGGGACCTGGTCAAGGTCGCCGACCGGCACGTCGTCGAGCACGAGGTGCACCACGTCGCCCACGACCTCGCCGGCTGGTCCCGGGCGCACGTTCGCGACCTCGCCGGCGCGGCCCGTGCGTACGACGTCGACCTGTCCGGCGACGTGCCGACATCGGCCAGGCCGGTGACGGCGCTGCGCACGAAGCTGGCCGAGCTGAGCGGCCGGCGGCCCGAACCCGGTCTGCTGCTGATCGCCGACCTGCGCCGGCTGCACCGCAAGGCCGCCGGCGTTTCCCTCGACTGGGAACTGCTGGCTCAGGGCGCCCAGGCCGTCAAGGATCCCGACCTGCTCGAGCTGGCCGGTCGTTGCCACCCGCAGACGCTCAGGCAGCTGAAGTGGACCAACGCGATGCTGAAGATCCTCTCCCCTCAGGTGCTGGCCAGCTGACGACCCCCCGATCGGCAGCGCGGGCCGAAACGTCTGTTTTGTCCTGTATGGTGACGACATCGCCGCGCTCTGCTACCCGCTGCTCACGCGGGGTCGCTCGAGCCGATCAGGAAGGGCACTTGATGAGCCTGTTCGACATGATCAAGGACAAGGCCACCGAACTGTTGGGCGGCGCGAGTGAGAAGGTCAGCGACCTGACCGGCGTCGACCTGCCGCTCGGTGACGCCGCCGGCCAGGTCGAGCAGACCGCCGCCGACGTGACCGGGGCCGGGCAGGACATCGCCGACACGGCGAGCGCGCAGGGGATGGACGCCCTCGGCAACCTCGGTCCGGTGGGCGAGGCGATCGATCCGAACGCCCGGAGCTGAGCCCGCCACCGAGCCGTTCCGTCAGCGGATCCTTCGCTCCAGCAGGGATATCCGCCCGTGGTTCGGGACCGAACGCAGCGGATGCCCCGCCAGCCCCCAGCCTCGCAGCAGCGCGTTCGCGGCACTCCAGCCGGTGGTGGCCGCGCGCTCCATGAGCGCCACGGGCAGGTCGACCCGGATCGCGTCACCGGCCAGGACCAGACCGGGTTCCGGCGTCTCGACGGCGGGTCGGCGGGCGAACCCGCCGACCGGGAACAGCGGGCAGTCCTGCCGGACCAGCGTGCTCTCGCCGAGCATCCGCGCCCGCGCGGTCTCCGGGTAGAGCCGGTGCAGGCGCTCGTCCATCTCCCGCGTGACGCGGCCGGTGTCGTCGCCCGCGGCGTAGGCGTGCAACTCGACCACCGAGCCGTGGGTGCGCCGGGCCCACCGGCGCGCCTCACCTTCGTACCGCTCGAGCACGCTGATGTTGTCCAGCGGCGGAAGACCGCCGGTGCCGAGGAAGGCCGGGCGGCCGGGGTCGACCGGGCGGTCCAGCCACAGCCGCCGCACGACGAACGGCGGCGCGGTGCGCAACGCGGCGACATCGGCTCGCCACTGGGGCGTGCCCAGTCCGGGGGAGCCGTCGACGACCCGCTGGAGACCCGGCACGTCCCCGGCGAGCACGACTCCGTCGAACGGCTCGCCGTCGACCCGGAAGCCGGCTGGCAGCCGCTCGACGGTGGTCACCGCGGTGCCGGTGCGGAGGTCGGCGCGCAAGCCCGCGAGGTGGTCGGCCAGGGGATCCCAAAGGGCTTGGGGGAACGGCTCGGCCGGGACGTCGAAGAGCAGCCCTTCGGACGACCCGAGGAAGTAGAGGTGGAACATCGTCGCGAGTTCGGCGGCCGACAGCTCGCCGGGATCGGCGAAGAAGCTGCGGGAGAACACTTCGAACGCCAGGTGCCGGGCCGCCGCGGGGAAGTTGATCGCGGTGAGGAACGTCGCCGCGTCGAGGTGGTCGAGCTGCTCGTAGACGCGGGGGACGCTGACGGTGGCCAGCGGAAGCGCGCGCGGGCCGTTGAGGCGCAGCAGGTCCCGCGCGGAGAACGTGGGACTGCGCAAGGCGAACGCGACCGCGTTGAACGGCGGTGTCCGCGGCAGGCCGGCGAAGGTGTCGGTGCGCCCGTCCGGGTCGATCAGGGGGTAGTCCGGCACCGCGGTGAGCCGGTCGAGGCCGGGGTCGGTGCGGGCGAGCAAGGCGCGCAGGTTGTAGTACTGGCGGAAGAACGCGTGGAACCCGCGGCTCATGGTCACCGCGGTCCCGTCCGGCAGGCGCTCGGCCCAGCCGCCGGCCCGGCCGCCGAGGTGCGCCTCCCGCTCGAAGACGGTGACCTCGACGCCGCGTTCGGCGAGCCCGGTCGCCGCCGTGAGCCCGGCGATGCCGCCGCCGACGACGGCGGCCCGCGGCCGCCGGCCGAGGAGCCCGGCGTCGGGGAGGCCGCCGGTCGCCGGGTACGTCACGGCGCGGCGGTCACGGCCCGGGATCACGCGCGGGTGCCCAGAACCGTGTGGACGATCCCGCGCTGCCAGCCGGTCATCGTGCCGGTGCGGACGTCGGTGAACCCGGCGGCGGTGAGGCGGGCGCAGAGGTCCGCGACGCCGTCGAAGGCGAGCACGCTGCGCCGCAGGTGCCGGTACAGCGTCGCGTCGCCGGTGGCGAGCCGGCCCGCGGGGATCACGATCGCGCCGCACACCGCGTTCCACACCCACCGGGCGCGGCGGGAGTCCCGCACCGAGTACTCGTGCACCGCGATGCGGCCGCCCGGGCGCAGCAGGTCGTGCAGGGTCTTCAGCTGCGCGTCGGGATCGGCGAGGTTGCGCAGGAGGTACGCGGCGAAGATCGCGTCGAACGGGCCGTGGACCCCGGCCAGCTCTTCCACCGGCGTGTGGACGAACTCCACGTGCTCCGGCCACGGCTTCGCGCGGGCCCGGGCGAGCATGGCGGCGGACGCGTCGATGGCGGTGACGCGCGCGTCCGGCGCGACGGCCAGCAGCGCGGCGGTCGACGCGCCGGTGCCGCAGCCCGCGTCGAGGACGCGCGCGCCGGCGGCCGGCCCGAGCCGCCGCGCGGAGATGCGCAGGTGGTGGTGGTAACCGGGGTTCACGCCGACGAGCCGGTCGTACGCGGCGGCACCGCCGTCGAACGCGCCCGGGACCTCGGCGCGGGGCAAGCCGTTGTCCGGCAACGGGTTCATGCACTGTCCTTTCGCGACTTCCCGCGTTCCCACAGGAGCAGGACCGCGGTGACCAGGGCGTAGCCGAAGAGGAAGTCCTCGACGGGGATGTCCCAGGGGAACCGCCAGCCGGTGATGTGGCCGGGCGCGTACCGCACGATCGGCGCGGACAGCTTGGTCAGCCAGCCGTCGACCGGGATCTGGAACGCCGTCACGATGGCCATCGTGACCCAGTACGCGGGGCGGCGCAGCAGCCCGGTGCGGAGCACGGCCAGCTCGGCCGCCACCACCACGAGTACGGCGCCGACCGCGGGAACCGTGTAGCCCCAGGGCATCAGCGCGACACCCGCTGCCGGATCCGGCGCAGGAGCGGGCTGAGCGCCTGGACCGCCTCGTAGGTCAGCACCCCGCAGACCGGGACGACGACGAAGAACAGCACCTCTTCCAGCGGGATCCCGAGCGGGGCCCGCACCCCGGTGACGAACGCCGGGTCGAAGTCCCAGACCCCGGCGGCGATCGCGATCGCGTCCCAGATCAGGAACACCGCCGCGACCGGCAGCACCGCCCGCGCCAGCCGCCGCGGCCGGCGGTAGACCCGGGCGCCGATCAGCTCCAGCGGCAGCGTCGCGACGACGCAGGCGCCGAGGACGAGCAGGTACTCCACCTTCCCCACGTCAGGCCGCCGGCGCCGGGTGGCGGTGCCGCGCCCAGCTCGCGCGCACGAGGGCGTCGCCGGCGGCGAACAGCCGGCGGTGCCGCGGCACGCGGGCGCGCCCGGCGAAGACGTTGTGCCCGGCGGCCTCGATGCGGTCGAGGATGCCGCCGTAGAGCGTGAACGCGGTCGCCACGCACGGCCGGGACACCGGGTGCAGCATGCCGATGCCCGGCCGGGCCTGCTCGTAGATCCGGCGCGTCCGGGCGATCTGGTCGGCCAGCGCCCGCCGCACCGGCGGATCGACCTGCCGGGTGGCGGCACACCAGGCGAGCCGGTCGCGGTCGACGCCGGCCGCGGCGAGCTCGTCCGCGGGCAGGTACACCCGGCCACGCTCGAGGTCTTCGGCGACGTCGCGCAGGAAGTTGGTCAGCTGGAACGCCTTTCCGAGCGCCGCGGCGTGCGGCGCCGCTTCCGACCGCGTGCCGACGGTCCCGAGCACAGGCAGCACTTGCAGCCCGATGACCTCCGCCGAGCCGTGCACGTACTCGTCGAGCGCGGCCCGCGTCGGGTAGTCCGTGACGGTGAGGTCCATCCGCATCGAGGCGAAGAACGCGCGGAAGTGCCGCTCCTGGATGCCGTATCGCGTCACGGTGTCGATCACGGCCGCGTGCACGGGGTCGGCACTGCGCCCGGCTTCGAGCTCGGCGAAGAACCGCCGCTCGGCGTCGCGCAGGGTCGCCTCGACGCGGCCGGGCGTCGCGCCGGGCCCGGGTTCGTCGACGACGTCGTCGAGGCGGCGGGCGAAGCCGTAGAGCGCGTGGACGGCCGGCCGCTGGGCGGGGGACAGCATCCGGGTGGCGAGGAAGTAGGTCCGGCCGTGCCGGGCGTTGACCTCGCGGCAGCGCCGGTAGGCGTGGCGGAGGCCGGGTTCGGTGATGCCGGCGGCGTCGAGCTCGCGGCGGGTCATCGGGTGGCCTCCGCGGCGAGGTCGAGGACGGTGGCCGGGGCCCGGCGGGTGCCGGTGATCCGGTCGGCGGCGAGCCGGCCGGACAGCAGCACGGTCGGCACGCCGACGCCCGGGACGGTCCCGCCGCCGGCGAGGACGGCGTTCTCCGTGCCCGGCGGCAGGTTCCGCGGCCGGAACGGGCCGGTCTGGGCGAACGAGTGCGCGTAGCTGAACGGTGTCCCCGCGACCATGCCGCGGCGTTGCCAGTCGGCCGGACCGAGGACGTACGACAGTTCGGGGGTGAACCCGGGCAGCAGCCGGGCGCGGACGTGGTCGAGGATCTCGGCGGCGTACGGGCCGGTGTCGCTGTCCCAGTCCCGGGGCGCACGCTGGAGGTTCGGCACCGGCGCCAGGATCGAGAACAGCTGCCGGCCGGCGGGCGCCAGCGCCGGGTCGGTCGCGGTCGGGCGGGTGATCAGCAGGGACGGGTCGCTCATCCGCCGTCCGTCGGTGATGAGCTCGCGGAACGTCGACGCCCAGCCGTGCCCGAAGGAGATCGTGTGGTGCCCGACCGGCCAGTCCCCGGCGCCACCCGCGTGCAGCACCAGCGCGGACGGCGCCGCGCGCAACGGCAGTGGCCGGCGTGGGGCCCGGCCCAGCAGTTCGTAGCTCCGGTGCGGTTCGGTGGTGAGCACGACCGCGTCGCAGCCGATCCGGCCGCCGTCGGCGGTGCGGACCGCGGTGACCCGCGTCCCGCGGCGCTCCAAGGCCGTGACGGCCGTGTCGTACCGGAATTCCACCCCTGCCTCCGACGCGGCCTTCGCCATCGCTCGCGGCACGGCGGCCATGCCGCCTTCGGGGAAGTAGACGCCGCCCACGGTGTCCATGTACGAGATCACCGCGTACAGCGCGAGGGCCCGCATCGGCGACTCGCCCGCGTAGAGCGCCTGGAAGGTGAAGACCCGCTTGAGCCGCTCGTCGCGCAGGAAGGAGCCGATCCGGGAATCCAGCCGCCGGAAGCCGCCCAGGGCCACCAGCCGCGCCAGGTCGGGGGAGAGCAGCCCGAGCGGGGAGTCGAAGTTGCCGGCGACGAACCGGTCGAACTCCGTGCGGTACAACCGGGTCAGCCAGTTCCGCAGCTCGACGTACCCGGCCGCTTCCGCCGGGCCGGCGAACTCGCGGACGGCGTCGGTCATGCGGTCCGCGTCGGAGTGCACGGGCAGCACCGACCCGTCGGCGAACCGCGCCGTGTAGGCGGGGTCGAGCCGGGTGAGCCGCAGCTGCCCCGCGAGGTCGGCGCCCACGGCGGCGAAGGTGTCCGCGAGGATCGACGGCATCGTCAGGACCGTCGGCCCGGTGTCCAGGTGGTAGCCGTCGCGGGAGACGCGCCCGGCGCGCCCGCCGGGGCCGGGGTCGCGTTCCACCACGACGACCGACCGTCCCCGCCCGGCCAGGTGCAGGGCGGCGGACAGTCCGGCCAGCCCGGCGCCGACGACCACGACCCGGTCGGTGCGGCCGGGGACCCGCCTCATCGGACCCGCTCGGTGCACCGGGCCGCGAGGGCGGTGAGCGCGGTGGCCGGCCGCTCCGGCAGGCCGGCCAGGTCGATCGTCTCGAGAGCGCGCCGGACGCGGTCGTCGATGAGCTTCTCCAGCTGGTCCCGGGCACCGGTGGCGGTGATCAGCGTCCGCCACCGCGCGACGGCGGCGTCGTCGACGACGTCGAGGGCGAGCAGCGCGTCCAGGTCCGCGCGTTGCCGGTCGCCGGCCAGTTCCGCGGCGAGCACGACGACGCTCGACGCTTTGCGCTCGCGCAGGTCGTCTCCGGCGGGCTTGCCGGTGACCTCGGGATCGCCGAAGACGCCCAGCAGGTCGTCGCGGAACTGGAAGGCCTCGCCGAGCAGCTCGCCGTAGGTGCCGAGCACGCCGATGACGTCGTCGTCGCAGCCGGCCAACGCGGCGCCGAACTCGAGCGGGCGGCGGACGGTGTAGTTGCCGGACTTGCGGCGGACCACGTCGAGCACATCGGCCCAGGACGGCAGCGTGCGGGCGTCGTTGAGCAGGTCACCGAGCTGGCCGACGGCGAGCTCGGACCGCAGGGTGTCGTGCACCGGCCAGCCGCGCGCGAGCACGTCCGCGCCGAGCCCGCTGTCGCGCAGCATCTGCTCGGCCCAGACGAGGAACAGGTCACCGGCCAGGATCGCGGCCGACTCGCCGAACCGCGCGGCCGAGCCCCCGAGCCCGGCTTCTCCGTGCCACCGCGAGAACCGCACGTGCACCGCGGGGCGCCCCCGGCGGTGCGCCGAACCGTCCATCACGTCGTCCTGGACCAGCGCGAAGCAGTGCAGCAGCTCCAGACTCGCCGCGGCGCGCACCGCGGCGCCGTCCTCCGGCGCTCCGCAGCGCCAGCCCGCGTAGGCGAACAGCGGCCGGAGGAACTTGCCGCCGGTCACGAACTCCGGGAGCACGGCGATCGCCGGGGTCTCGGCCGGACGGCCGGTGAAGTGCTCGTGGACCCGATCGGTGACGAAGCGGTGGACGTCGGCCTCGCAGCGCCGGCGCACGGCGTCCAGCCAGGCCGCGGGCGCCGCGGCACCACCGGCGTCGGGGATCACGCTCATCCAGGCTCCATTCACTCGCGAGGCTCAAACGATGCATGATCGAGTGCCGACGCGGTCACCGTCCACACAGTCATGCAGGCATTCCCCTGGTGTCGAGCGGATAAACCCGATAATCGGGTGAACCGCGAAGACCGGGTGACGCGTTGCGGTACCGATGCGTATCGGTCACGATGACCCGGTGAACGTCTCCCAGCGCATCAGCCGGCGGTGGCCGGGCCGCTGGCCCGTCCAGCCGTTCCGCGAGCCGCCGTGGGCGAGGCAGGAACCGACCTACCGCGACTGCTCGCCCGCGCTGATCGAAGCGGCGGGCAAGCGGGCGGCCGCGCGCCCCTCGGGCAACTGGTTCGTCCTGGGCGCCAGCCGTTCGGTGCGCGCCGACCGGCCCTTCGGCGCCACGATCGGCGGCCGCGAGCTCGTCGCCTGGCGCGGCCCGGACGGCGGCGTCCGGATCGGGCCGGGTGCCTGCCCGCACCTGGGTGCGCCGCTCGCCGACGCCCGGGTGGACCGCGGGGGACTGGTCTGCCGGTGGCACGGCCTCCGGCTCGACGGCGACCGGTGCGGCACCTGGGCGCCCGTCCCGGCGCACGACGACGGCGTGCTCGTGTGGGCGCGGCTGGACTCCGTCGGGCGCGAGCAGCCGGCCGACCGGCCGGTGGTGCCCGACCGCCCGGCCGGCGCCGCCCGCATCGACGCCGTCGCCACGGTCACCGGGATCTGCGAGCCCGAGGACGTGGTGGCCAACCGCCTGGACCCGTGGCACGGCGCGTGGTTCCACCCGTACTCGTTCACCCGCCTGCGCGTCCTGGAGGCGCCGCGCGGCACCGACGTCCCGGACGAGGAAGACCGGTTCCTGGTCGAGGTCACCTTCCGCCTCGCCGGGCACTGGGGCGTCCCGGTCCTGGCGGAGTTCACCTGCCCGGAGCCGCGCACGGTCGTGATGCGCATCCTGGAAGGCGAAGGCGTGGGCAGCGTGGTCGAAACCCACGCGACGCCCCTCGGCCCCGGCCCGGACGGCCGTCCGCGAACGGCGGTCATCGAGGCGACGATCGCCGCGTCGGAGCGCCCGGGTTTCACGGTGGCCGCGAAACTGGCTCCGGTGGTCCGGCCGCTGATGCGTCACACGGCGAAGCGGCTGTGGCGTGACGATCTCGCGTACGCCGAACGCCGTTACGCCTTGCGGGCGGGTCGTCCCTGAGCCGGTGATCAGCCCGGGCTTTCTGCCGCTCGGATGAGAGCGCCTGCCGCGCAGTGAATGACTCATTCCTGGCATCCGGCGCAAGGAATGAGTCATTCACTGCGTTCAGCCGCCCCGGTCCGAGCTGTCAGGACAGACACCGAGTCCGGTATCGCAAGACCGCCGCCGCCTCCGGGGCGGTCGAGGGTGGGCCGGCGGAGGCCGCCGGCCCACCGCCCGTCAGGTGAGCTTGTTCTTGACCGCCTTGGCCTTTCCCTTCACGACGCCGACCGCGTCCTGGGTCGGCGAGTACGTGCCGTAGAGAGCGGGATCGGGCTTCGGTGCGGTGCCGGGGCCGCCCAGCGGTTCCGGGTCCATCAAGTATTCGATACCTGCGCCAGTGGTCCAGGCGGTGCCCTTGGCGCCGTCGGGGCCGTCGGAGAGGTGCCAGATGGTGTGGTTGTGGGTCTGGTCTTCTTCGTCGAGCAGGGCGTTGGGGGCGATGTCGTCTTCGAGCCCGTCGGCCTTCAGTTCTTCGATCGCGGCGAGCCATTGCTTCTGGTGGACGGTGTCGCGGGCGAGGTTGAACTTGAGCATGGCTTTGACGCCGGGGTCGTCGGTCAT
>NZ_JBFBBQ010000150.1:0-13270 GCF_040682775.1 Amycolatopsis sp. NPDC051106
AGTGAATGACTCATTCCTGGCGTCCGGCGCCAGGAATGAGTCATTCACTGCATCGGAGCCGGGGCGACTTGGCCGGGCCGGGGTCAGTTGCCCGGCTTGATGGAGATCGACGTCGGCGGGGCGTTCAGCGAGGACGTCGGGGTGGTCTCCGAGTTTCCCGGGCCGACCGGGATGTTCGGGGCCGTCGTCTGGCCGCCGCCCCCGCTGCCGCTGTCGCTGAACAGGAAGATCGCGCCCACGATCAGGCCGGCCACCACGACCAGGCCCAGGGCGAGGAAGATCCACTTCTTGCCACCACCGCTCGTCGGCTGGTGGAACGCGCCCGCGCCGCCCGCGGGCATCGGGGGGCGCAGCCGCATCGGGTCCTGGCCGTAGCCCTGCGGGGGCATCCCGGGCTGCTGCGGGTAGCCGTACCCCGGGGGCGGCCCCTGTGGCATCCCCTGGGGCGGGCCCTGCTGGGGATAGCCGTAGCCGGGCGGCGGCCCCTGCGGTGGCATGCCCTGCGGCGGCATCCCCTGGGGCGGCCCCTGCGGTCCCGGCTGCTGGCCGTAGCCCGGCTGCTGTCCTCCGTACGGCTGCACGGGGGCCCCCTCTCCCTGCGGTGCGCTGTTCTGGTGCGGCCCCTGTTGTACCTGACCGGAGCGCTGCGGCGCGGGGATTCCACCCGAATTGGACCCGGGAGGCCCCGGTGGGGTGTCGGACGCCGCCTGGGCGCCGAGCGCGCGACGGGCGGCCGCGATCATCTCGACGCAGCTGGGGTAGCGGTCGGCCGGGTTCTTGGCCATGCCGCGGCGGATGACCTCGTCGATCGCCGGCGGCAGCGCGACGGCGCGGGAGATCGCCGGCGGATCACCGTTGAGGTGGCCCTTGATCACCGTCGGCACGTCACCCTTGAACGGCGGGCTCCCCGTCAAGCACGCGTACAGGACGCACGTCAACGCGTACTGGTCCGTGCGCCCGTCCAGCGGCTCGCCGCGCAGGTGCTCGGGCGCCGCGTACGTCGGCGAGCCGAGGAAGTCGCCGCCGCGCGTCCGGTGTCCCGTCGCGCCGCGGCGCGTCAGCCCGAAGTCGGCGACATACACGTGCTCGCGCGAGGTCTCCTTCTTCGTCACGAGCACGTTGGCCGGCTTGACGTCGAGGTGGACCAGACCACGGTTGTGCAGGGTGTCGAGGGCGTCCGCGACCTGGTCGAGCATCGTCAGGGTGCGCGCGGGCGCGATGGGACCGCCCGCGATCAGGTCGGCGAGATCACCGCCGTCGACCATCCGCATGGCGATGTAGAGCATGCCGTCGAGCTCGCCGAAGTCGTACAGCGGCACGACGTTGGCGTGGTCGATCGCGGACGTGTTGCGCGCCTCGTCGACGAACCGTTCACGGAACTCGGCGTCGGTCCCGAGGTGGTCACCGATGACCTTGAGCGCCACCTTCCGGCCCAGCCGCACGTCGGTGGCCTTGTAGGTCACACTCATGCCGCCCTTGCCGAGCACGCCGTCGATGCGGTAGTTGCCCAGCCGGCGACCGGTGAGGTCCCCCGACACATCGCCTGTCACGCCCGGCAGCCTAACGTCCCTGGTTCGGAGCCTGCCGGGGGTTCGCCAATCGGGTGATGCGCGTCGTTACGAGACCTTCCGCACCTCGGCGGCCTGGCTCCGCCCGTCACGCCCGGACTGGACTTCGAACTCGACGCGGTCGCCTTCGTCCAAAGTGCGGAATCCGTCGGCCTGAATGGCCGAATAGTGCACGAACACGTCCGGCCCCTCGGTGGATTCGATGAACCCGTAGCCCTTTTCCGAGTTGAACCATTTGACGGTGCCGACAGCCACGGCGCCCTCCCTCAGCACAAAGGATCCGCTGGCCCGAGCGGATGCCAGCGGCGGAAGTGCCAATCACGCTACCGGAATTATTCCCCTCGGCAATGGGCAATTCGTCCGAAGATCACACGCGGGAAAGGCGGCTGTTGCGCGCTTGCACGAGCACCGTCCCAGGACCCGCGAAGTCGACCGCGAGCCCTTCACCCGTGCGCAGCGACTGCGGTCCGCCGGGGTCGAGCGCCCGCAACCGGCACTGCACGGTGTCGGGGTAAGCCAGCAGGTAGTCCGGCCGGACGGTCACCAGCTCCCCCTTGCCCAGCTCGAACGCGTCGACCGGGCCGGGCGCGGCCAGCACGAGGGGCCCGGTCCCGCTGTAGTGCTCGAGGAACCCGGAGTCGGCGCCGAAGAGCTGCTGCAGCGGCACCCAGTTCGGGTCGTGCCGGACCGAAGACGGCCGCACCAGCACGGCCTCGCGGTGCACCGACCAGCCGGTGCCGCCGCCCAGGTCGAGCGGGTAGACGTCGCCGGGGCGCAGCGGCGCGAAGTCGATCCAGCCGCCGTCCGAAGGCGCGGTGTAGACGACCGCCGTGGACTTGCCCGCGCGGACGCCGCCGCGGCCCGCCGGTGCCTCGGTGACGCCGAAGCGGCTGGCGAGCAGCGTCTCCGGCGCGGCCTGCACGGACTCGCCCGGGTCGAGCAGGACGCGGGCGACGCCGAAACCGGGCGTGTGCCGGGTCTGGACGCGCATCAGCGGGACGGGACGTGCGAGACGATCCAGCTGACCAGCGCGGACGGGTTGCGCGTCTGCGTCATGATCTGACCGGGACCGACGAAGTCGAACACGAGACCCTCGCCGCTCTTCATGGACTGGATGATGCCCGTCGCGACCTTCCGGATCTGGTACTGCACGGTGTCGGCGTACGCGACGACGTGCCCGGTGTCGACGGTGACCATTTCGCCCTGCTGCAGGGTGATGGTCTCGACCGCGCCGTAGCAGGCGACGAGCAGCTGGCCCTGGCCGGTGGCGTGCGTCAGGAACCCGCCTTCGCCGCCCATCAGGTTCTTCATCCCGCCCCACTTGGTCTCGGTCTGCACGCCGTGCGACGACGCGAGCCAGCAGCCGCGGGTGACGGCCCAGCCGGTGCGGCCGTCGAGGGGGATCACCTGGATGTCGCCGGGCAGGTTGGCCGCGACGTCGACCCAGCCGCCGTTCTGCGGCGCGGTGAAGGTGGAGATGAAGAAGGACTCGCCGGAGAGGAACGCGCGGCCCAGGCCCTTCATGATCCCGCCCTGCGACTGGGACTGGACCTGCACGCCGTAACTGGTGGCCATCATGGCGCCGGACTCGACCTGGCACGGCTCGCCGGGCGCCAGCATCAGCCGGGCGACGGCGAACGAGGGCTGTTGACGGACTCCGACCTGCATGCGTGCTCCCCTGTGGCGTGCTCTCGACGGGGCAGAGTCTTGCACGAGCGCCGAACGCGGGGAGGATGGTCCGGTGATCTCCGTCGACGACTACCGCGACCGGGTTGCCGCGCTCCTGGGCACCTCCCCCGCGACCGCCCTGCCCCTCGCCGCCGCGGCCGGCCTCGTGCTGGCCGAGGACGTGCGGGCCGGCGTTTCCCTCCCGCCCTTCGACAACTCGGCGATGGACGGCTACGCGGTGCGCGCCGCCGACGTCGCCGAAGTCCCGGTGACCTTGCCGGTCGCCGACGACATCCCGGCCGGCCGCGTCGACGTCGGGACGCTGGAGCCGGGCACGGCGCACCGGATCATGACCGGCGCTCCGCTGCCGCCCGGCGCGGACGCCGTCGTGATGGTCGAGGACACCGACGGCGGCACCGAGACGGTGACGATCTCCGCCGCGGCCAAGGAAGGCGCGCACATCCGGCACTCCGGCGAAGACGTCCTCGAAGGCACCGTCGCGCTGCACGCCGGGACGGTGCTGGGCCACTCGCAGCTGGGCCTGGCCGCCGCGGTCGGGCTCGCCGAGGTCCTCGTGCACCGGCCGCTGCGGGTGGTGGTCGCCTCGACCGGCACCGAGCTGATCGACGCGCCGGCGCCGCTGCGGCACGGCCAGATCTACGAGTCCAACAGCGTGATGCTCGCCGCCGCGGTCCGCGACCTCGGCTGCGAGGTGGAGGTGGTCCGCAGCGTCGTCGACGACGTCGAGGAGTTCACCAAGGTCATCGAGCCGAAGCTGGCCGGCGCCGACCTGCTGGTCACTTCCGGCGGGGTCAGCGCGGGCGCGTACGAAGTCGTGAAGGACGCGCTGACCGGCCAGGGCGTCGAGTTCGCGAAGGTCGCGATGCAGCCGGGCGGGCCGCAGGGCTGCGGCCGCTGGCAGGGCGTGCCGGTGGTGACGTTGCCCGGCAACCCCGTGAGCGTCCTCGTGTCGTTCGAGGCGTTCCTGCGCCCGGCGCTGCTGGCGGCGATGGGCCACACCGACGTCTCGCGCCGGCGGGTGCGGGCCCGGCTGACCGAGGCGATGTCCTCGCCGGGCGGGCGCCGCCAGTACCGCCGGGGCGTGTTCACGCCGTCCGACCGGGAGGTCACCGGGGTCGTCGGGCCGCGCGGCGGGCCGGGCTCGCACCTGCTGGCCGCGTTCACGCAGGCCAACTGCCTGATCGTGCTGCCGGAGGACGTCACGTCGGCAGCGGTTGGCGACGAGGTGGACGTCCTGCTGCTCTGACCGGGAAGTCGCGCAGCTTCCGGTACGGCGCGAGCAGCGGGAGCGCCGCGATCAGCAGCACGGCGGCGACCCAGAGCGTCTCGCGGACGCCGATCGCCTCACCCAGCGCGCCGCCGAGCACCCCGGCCAGCGGGATCGTGCCGTAGGCGACGAGGGAGGCGCTCGAGGTGATCCGCCCGAACAGCTCGGGCGGGCAGTAGCGCTGCCGGAACGTCGCGGTCAGCACGTTCGAAGCGACGACACCCGCGCAGACGCCGAAGTCGGCGAGCACGAACAGCACCAGGCCGCCACCCGGGCCGGCGAGCGGGCCGAGCAGCATCATCGGGGCCGCGAAAGCCTCGCAGAGCAGGAACGCCCGCGCGGCGCCGAAGCGCGCGCCGAGCCGGCCGGCCAGCACCGCGCCGACCACCCCGCCGGCCGCGGCCAGCGCCAGGACCAAGCCGACGAGGCCGGGCCCGGCGCCGAGCGTGCGGGACAGGAAGACGATCTGGATCGAGGTGTACCCGGTCAGCGCGAGGTTCGAGGCGGCGGCGAACGCCATCATCGACCGCAGGTACCGGTCCCCGGCGACGAACCGCAGTCCTTCGGCGATCTGGCTCCGCAACGGCGTGCGCGCGGGCGGGACGACGGACTCGCGCACCCGGATCGCTCCGACGCACAGCACGGAGATCCCGAAGCTGACCGCGTCCGCGAGGATTCCGCTGACCGGGCCGAACGCCTGCGCCAGCAGCCCGGCCAGGCCCGGCCCCGCGACCTGCGTCGCGGACTCGCTGCCCTGGATCTTGGCGTTGGCGCCCAGGAGTTCGTCCTGGCCCACCAGCGCCGGGAGGTACGCGCGGTAGGCGAGGCTGAAGAAGACCTTGGCGGTGCCGCCGAGCAGGGCCGCGCCCAGCAGGTACGGCATGGTCAGCGCGCCGAAGGCCGCCGCGACCGGGACACTGCCGAACACCGCCATCGACACCGTGTTGCAGACCAGCATCACCGGCCGCTTCGGCAGCCGGTCGACCCACGCGCCGGCGGGCAGCCCGACCACCAGCCACGGCAGCCACGCGACCGCGGTCAGCACGCCGACTTCGAAGGTGCTTGCCTGCAGCGTGAGCACCGCGACCAGCGGCAACGCCGTGCTCGCGACCATGCTGCCGAGCATGCTCGTGGTCTCGCCGGCCCAGAGCAGCCGGAAGTCCCTGTTCCCCCAGAGCCCCTTCACGGCTTGCCCAGCGAAGCCCGCGCGGAGAAGAAGACCGGCCGGCGTTCGACGCCGTCGTCCGGGAGGGTCCGGTCCCGGTACTCGGCGACCATGGCGACGATCCGCTCGTTGAGTTCTTCCAGTTCGGCGACGGAAAGCCGGTTCCAGCCGTCGATGCTGAACCAGGCGTCACGCCACTCCGGCGGGTAGGTCTCGCGCTTGGCCAGCCATTCGCGGGCGACGGCGTGCTGGTGGTCGAGGGTCAGCACCTCCGCCGCCTGGGCGATCGGGTCGTCGGGGAAGTCCTGCGCACCCCACTTGATCGCGCTGGAGGTCCGCCGCCACCACCGTTCCCGGCGATCCCGCGCCAGCTCGGGCGCCTCTTCGACCAGTTCGCTGGCGGCCAGGACCTTGAGGTGGTGGCTGACGTTCCCCACCGCCTGGCCGGTCTGCGCCGCGAGCGTCGAAGCGGTCGCCGGGCCGTCCAGGTGCAGCACGTCCAGCAGACGGCGACGCAACGGGTGCGACATCGCGGCGAGCGCCTTCGAGTCCCGGATCTCGCGGACGTTCTTCTCTTCCATGGCGCACAAGAGTAGTTGTACAAGAGTTCTTGTGCAATGACTCTTGTACAAGTGCTCGCGTAAGCTCCCGCCATGGGTTTCGTCGCATGGGTGATCTTCGGCGCGATCGTCGGCTGGGCGGCGAACCTCGTCGTCGGCGGCCGCGACCGCCGCCGGCAGGGTTGCCTGGTCAGCGTGGTCGTGGGCGTGATCGGCGCGGCGCTCGGCGGGCTGGTCTACCGGCTCGCGACCGGCCAGGCGAAGACGTTCGACTTCGACTTCCCCAGCTTCGGCGTGGCCGTCCTCGGCGCCGTCGTGCTGCTGGCGATCCTGCGGCTCGTGAGCGGTCTCGGCCGTCGACCGGGTGACCGTTCGTAACTTTTGCCGGACGAATCGTCATCCATGCCCGTTTCCGGAGCTAAAATGCTGCCTCACGCGCATCGCCCGGTGGCCGGGTGCCTGCGCCGTCGGGGGGCGGAGGCACCCGGCCGCGTTTCTTCGCCGCGATGACGACGTCGACGGCGTGCTCCGGGTCCACCAGCCGCGGCATCGGCACCTCTTCGATCTCCCGGCACCACGCACCCAGAAGCTCGTCCAGGCGAGCCTCGGCGGGATCGCGGTGCTCGGTCATCGGTCCCCTCACAAGGTCTCGTGGCAGCGCCCCGAACGGCGTCGACTACTCGGTGTTGTCGCCGGATTCGACTTTGCGTTACCGGGATGTGGCCGCCCCCACCCGCACCGGGGACACCCTCACGAGGGAGCCGACCAGGGGCGCGCGCCGACCCTCACCTGGGGCAGCGGTAGCGTGGTGGCGCCCGTACGCGGCCGCCGGACCCCGGCGGCGACGCCTCCTTCCGACACGAAACCAGGGGACCCGACCATGAGCGGCACCCGGCCGGAGCCCGGCGCCAACCCCGTCGCCCACGCCCTCCAGCTCGCCCGCGAAACGCTGCCGCCGATGCACCCCGCCGGCCGCCCGTTCGTGGCCGGCGGCGCCGTCGCGACGCTGCTCGCCCGCCGGTTCTCCAAGCGCCTCGGCGTCCTGGGCGCGCTGACGACCGTGGCGATGGCCGCGTTCTTCCGCGAGCCGAAGCGGGTCCCGCCGCCGCGTGACGGCGTCGCGCTGGCCTCGGCCGACGGCATCGTGTCGCTGATCGAGGAAGCCGTCCCGCCCGCCGAGCTCGGCCTGCCCGCCGAGCCGCGGATGCGCGTGTCGGTGTTCCTCTCGGTGTTCGACGTGCACGTCCAGCGCGTGCCGGCGAACGGCGTGATCGAGCGCGTCGCCTACCGCCCGGGCAAGTTCCTCTCCGCCGACCTGGACAAGGCCAGCGACGACAACGAACGCAACTCCGTGCTGATGCGCACCGAAGACGGCCACGAGCTCGTCGTCGTGCAGATCGCCGGGCTGGTCGCGCGCCGCATCCTCTGCGAGATCCGCGAGGGCGACAAGGTCGGCGCCGCCTCGACCTACGGCATCATCCGCTTCGGCTCGCGGGTCGACCTCTACCTGCCGCCGGGCTCGACGGTGCTGGTCAGCAAGGGCCAGCGCACGGTCGGCGGCGAAACCGTGATCGCCGAACTCCCTGCCGCGCCTGCGAAAGGCTGATCGATGGTCCGCGTGACCACCCCCGGCGTCCGGCTGCTCCCGAACGCCATCACCGTCCTCGCGCTGTGCGCGGGCCTGTCGGCCGTGCAGTTCGCGCTGACCAAGAACTACGCGATGGCGATCGCCTCGATCGGCATCGCGGCGGTGCTCGACAGCCTGGACGGCCGGATCGCCCGCCTGCTCGACGCGACGTCGAAGATGGGCGCCGAGCTGGACTCGCTGTCCGACGGCATCTCGTTCGGCGTGGCGCCGGCCCTGGTGATCTACGTGTGGCAGACCGGCGCGGACCGGATCGGCTGGGTGGCGTCGCTGATCTTCGCCGTCTGCATGATCCTGCGGCTGGCCCGGTTCAACACGCTGCTGGACGACACCGAGCAGCCGGCGTACGCGGGCGAGTTCTTCGTCGGCGTCCCGGCGCCCGCGGGTGGCCTGCTGGCGATGCTGCCGCTGGTGGCGTGGCTGCAGTGGGGTGACGGCTGGTGGTCGTCGCAGTGGGTCGTGTGGGCGTGGACGGTCGCCATCGCGGCGCTCCTGATCAGCCGCATCCCGACGCTCTCGCTGAAGACGGTCAAGGCGCCGGCCAAGGCGATCGCGCCGCTGCTGCTCGGCGTCGCCCTGCTGGCCGCGGCCATCATCCAGTTCCCGCTGGTCGCGCTGATCGCGGCAATGATCCTGTACCTGGCGCACATCCCGTACTCGGTCTACCGGCACCGCTGGCTGGCCGCGCACCCCGAGGCCTGGACGGTCCCGCCGCGCGAGCGCCGAGCGATCCGCCGGGCCTCCCCGCGCCGCCTGGGCCTGCGACGTCCGCTGCGCCGCCGGGTGGCGGGCGCGGCGATGCGCGCGGTCCGCCTGCCGCGCACCGGCGAGACGGTCCGCACCCCCCGCGCCAGCGAAAACGGCCAAGGCCCGCGGCGCCGCTCCTGGCGCCAGATCGGCCTCCGCCGCAAGTAAGCCCGTGTCGCCCCGCCAATCACACGTGATGCCCCCTCAATCACGCGAGATCCCCTTCCAATCACACGAGTTCCGTCCCCAATCACGCGAGATCGTTCCCGGATCACGCAAGTCACGCCCCTGATCACGTGAACCGACCCTCTGGGTACGCGAACCGACCCTCTGGGTACGCGAGTTCGCCGTTCCGGTACTGCGATCACCCGTGATCCGAGAGGCATCACCCGTGTCCAGCCGGGCATCACGTGTGATCGAGGGGGCATCACCCGTGATCGGAGGGTCGACACGCGTGATTGAAGAGACGACACGGCTTCCTCCTCCTGCCGGGCCGCCGGATCGCTAGGGTGAACGGCGTGAGCCACCCGCAGATCACGCTGACCGTCCGGCACACGCCGTCCGCGCTGGACACCCGCCGCGGCGTCGTCCGGTTGCACCCCGAGGTCCTCGACGCGCTCGGCCTGCGGGCCTGGGACGCCGTGCACCTCACCGGTGCCCGGGTCAGTGCCGCCCTCGCCGCGCCCACCGACGAGGCCGACGTGCCCGGCATCGTCCTCACCGACGACGTCACCATGTCGAACCTCGGCGTCACCGAGGGCGCCGAGATCGTGGTCGCGCCGGCCGACGTCTCCGCGGCGAAGACGGTGACCGTCGCCGGGTCGCGGCTGGCCAGCGTCTCGGTCAGCCCGCACATGCTGCGGCTCGCCCTGATCGGCAAGGTCCTGACCGTCGGCGACGCCGTTTCGCTGCTGCCGCAGGACCTCGCGCCGACGCCGGGGTCCGACCCGGCCGGCCTGCGCGGCCAGCTGTCCCGGGCGATCGGCGCGACCTGGACGAACGAGCTGCTCACCGTCACCGCGACCGAGCCGGCCGGCACCGTCGCGGTCGGACCGTCCACAGTGGTCGTCTGGCGCGACGGCGCGCGGCCGGCGCCCGAGCCCGCCGCGCCCCGGGCGGCGACCGCGCTCGTCCGCACCTCCGCCGTCACCGCGGCCGAGGAGTGGATCGACGCGGAGATCGTCGAAGACGAGGTGGCGGTCGAGGAGGCCGTCGAGCCGGCCGTGCCGCTGGCCGACCTCATCGGCACCGAAGCGACCGCGCGCAAGCTCGCCGAGTGGTTCGACCTGGCGTTCCACCGGCCCGAACTGCTCGCCCGGCTGGGTGCGCCCGCCCACCTCGGCGTCCTGCTGTCCGGCCCCGAGGGGGTCGGCAAGGCGACGCTCGTCCGCTCGGTCGCGAACGAATCCGACATCCGCGTGGTGCCGGTGGCCGCGCCGAACCTCGCGGTGCTGGACCCGAACGTCGCGGTCGCGCGCCTGCGCGAGGCGATCCGCAAGGCCGAGGGCCCCACGGTGCTGCTGCTCACCGACGTCGACGCGCTGCTGCCCGCGGCCACGCCGCCGCCGGTCGCCACCGTCGTGCTGGAGGAGCTGCGGACGGCGTTGCGGCGCGAGCGCTTCGCCGTCGTCGCGACGACGGCCCGTGCGGAGTCCGCCGACCCGCGGCTGCGCGCCGCCGACCTGCTGGATCGCGAGCTCGGCCTTGCGCTGCCGGACGCGAAGACGCGCCGCGAGCTGCTGAACGTGCTCCTCCGCGACGTCCCGCTCGACACGGGCATCGACTGCGGCGTCCTCGCCGAACGGACGCCGGGGTTCGTCGCCGCGGACCTGATCGCGCTGCGGCGGGACGCGGCGCTGCGGGCCGCGTTGCGCCAGCGTGACGCGGACGAACCGCGGATCTCGCAGCAGGATCTCCTGGACGCGCTGGCCACCGTCCGCCCGGTGTCGATGTCCACTTCGGACAACCTGGCCACCGGCGGCCTGACCCTGGACGACGTCGGCAACATGGTCGACGTCAAGCAGTCGCTCACCGAGGCCGTGCTGTGGCCGCTGCGGTACCCGGACTCGTTTGCCCGGCTCGGCGTCGAGCCCCCGCGCGGCGTGCTGCTGTACGGCCCGCCCGGCGGCGGCAAGACGTTCCTCGTGCGCGCGCTGGCCGGCACCGGCGCGCTGAACGTCTTCGCGGTCAAGGGCGCCGAGCTGATGGACAAGTGGGTCGGCGAGTCCGAGCGCGCGGTGCGCGAGCTGTTCCGCCGAGCCGCCGAGGCCGCGCCGTCGCTGATCTTCCTGGACGAGATCGACGCGCTGGCCCCGCGCCGCGGCCAGTCGTCGGACTCCGGCGTCGCCGATCGCGTGGTCGCGGCGCTGCTGACCGAGCTCGACGGCGTCGAGCCGATGCGCGAGGTCGTCGTGCTGGGCGCGACGAACCGGCCGGAGCTGGTCGACCCGGCGTTGCTGCGGCCGGGCCGGCTGGAGCGCCGCGTGTACGTGCCGCCGCCGGACGCCGAAGCCCGCGCGGCGATCCTCGTGGCCAGCTCGAAGAACACGCCGCTGGGTTCCGATGTGGACCTCGCCGAGGTCGCGTCCATTCTGGACGGTTACTCGGCCGCCGACTGCGCGGCGCTCATCCGTGAGGCGGCGCTGACGGCGATGCGCGAGTCCCTGGAGGCCCGCGAAGTCACCGCGGCGCACCTCGACGCGGCCCGCAAGACGGTCCGGCCGAGCCTCGACCCGGCCCAGCTCGCGACGCTGGAGGCCTACGCCCACGCCCAGGCCGGCGACTGACCCACTTGGCGCAGCAAAGCCGCACTTTCACGTGAAAGTGCGGCTTTGCGCTGCGAAGTGGGTGGGTCAGCTGCCCTTGTGGCCCGACTCGTAGTTGTTCGTCACGATGACGATCACGCCCGGCGTCGCGTCCTGTATCCCGGCGAAGCGGGGCTCGGCCTTGAAGCCGAACTCCTGGGCGAGCTGCTTGGCCGCCGCTTCCTCGTCGGTGCCCGGGCGGTAGTACGCCGTGGTCGCCGGGATGATGCCCTGCGAATAGTTGCTGACCTCGGTGACGTTCCAGCCCGCGCCGGTGAAGTCGTCCTTGGCGCGCGCGGCGAGGCCCTTGATCGTCGAGTTGTTGAACACCCGGACGGTGACCCACTTGTTCGACGCCTGCTGGTCACCCGGCTGCCCCTGGCCCGGCTGCCCCGGTTGCCCCGGCTGCCCTGATGTCGGCTGGCCCGGCGTCGGCGAGGTGGACGGCGGCGCGGGCGACGTCGGGTTCGTCGACGTCGAGCTCGGCGGCGGAGAAGACGGCGAGGTCGGCGGCGACGCACTGCCGGACGTGCCCGGCGGGGTGGTCGTGCCGCTCGGCCCGGCTTCGTTCGACCCGCCGCCGCTCAGCGCGGAGACGCCGCCGATCACCGCCGCGATGATGGCCACCCCGATCAGGGCGACGCCCGCGGCCTTCATCGGCCGGGACATTCCCGAAAACACGCTCATTTCAGCTCGATCCCCAGTCGCCGGGCACCACGTTTGCGCTGACGGGCGGCCCGCGTCTTCTGCAGCCGCCTCACCAGCATCGGGTCGGCTTCGATCGCCTCCGGCTTCTCCAGCAGCTTGTTGAGCAGCTGGTAGTAGCGCGTCGCGGACAAGTCGAAGCGTTCGCGGATGGCGTTCTCCTTCGCCCCGGCGTGTCGCCACCACTGGCGCTCGAAGGCGAGGATTTCGACCTCGCGTTCGGTCAGGCCGGGCACGGGCTTCGGCGGCGACGGCTGCGGCTCAGCCATCGACTCCGCGGCGTCCATCCGGGTCCCTCTCAATCGGGGTTCTGGCGAATCGGATCAAGCTCTTCCGCGGGCGTCATTGAACCACGGAAGCGCACGCCGACGTGGGCATCCGCTTCGGCGCGTCACGGTCTGATGCAGGTCTACCAGAGGGGTCCGACTAAAATGTGCCGCCGTGACCATCCACCCCATCGTGATCGCCGGCGAACCCGTGCTGCACCAGCCGACTCGGGAGATCACCGAGTTCGACGAGAAGCTGCGCACGCTCACCGACGACATGTTCGAGACGATGTACGCCGCCGAGGGCGTCGGCCTCGCGGCCAACCAGATCGGCCTCGACCTGCGGGTGTTCGTGTACGACTGCCCGGACGACGAAGGCGTGCGCCACAAGGGCCTGGTCGTGAACCCGAAGCTCGAGACGTCGGAGATCCCGGAGACCATGCCGGACCCGGACGACGACTGGGAGGGCTGCCTGTCGGCGCCCGGCGAGTCGTACCCGACGGGCCGCGCGAAGTGGGCGAAGGTGACCGGCTTCGATCTTGACGGCAACCCGATCGAGGTCGAGGGCACCGGCTACTTCGCGCGGTGCCTGCAGCACGAGACCGACCACCTGGACGGGTACATCTACCTCGACCGCCTGGTCGGCCGCCACGCCCGCGCGGCGAAGAAGATGCTGAAGTCCAACAAGTGGGGCGTCCCCGGCCTGTCGTGGCTGCCCCCGAAGACCCCCGAGGACGACGGCGCCGTCATCTGACCACCCGGCCCCGAGCGCCCCAATGTGGCCTTCGGTGCGTTGAACGCACCGAAGGCCGCCTTGGGTGCGTTCAACGCAACCAAGGCCACATTGGGGCGCT
>NZ_JBFBBQ010000151.1:0-12653 GCF_040682775.1 Amycolatopsis sp. NPDC051106
TACCCGGACAGTCGGCTCGGGTACCTGGACGGTCGGCTCGTGAACCGACCCTCCGGGTACGCGAGCCGACCCTTCCGGTACGCGAGCCGACCCTCCGGGTACGCCGGTGGTCAGCGGGCCTCGGCCGTGACCGCGGTTTCCGGCACGAGCTTGCGGTACGCCCGCAGCGTGTCGGCGGCGACGCGGTCCCACGAGTAGCGGGCCGTCGCGCGGTCGTTCCCCGCGGTGCCGTACGCGTGGCGCAGCGCGGGGTCGTCGAGGAACCGCCGGACCCGGGACGCGAGCTCCCCCGGCTGCCGCGGGCGGACGAGCAGCCCCGTGACGCCGTCGACGACGGTGTCGGTCAGCCCGCCCACCGCGGCCGCGACCACCGGGACGCCGCAGGCCATTGCCTCGAGGGGCACGATCCCGAACGGCTCGTACCAGGGCGTGCACACGACGGCGTCGGCCGAGCGCAGCAGGGCCGGCATGTCCGCACGGGACACCTGGCCGGCCCACCGGACGCGGTCGCCGACGCCCAGCCGCTCGGCCAGTTCGCGCAGGCGCTTCGCCTCGGGGTCCTGCGACAGCCGGCCCCGCTCGGGGCCGCCCGCGATCACCAGCTCGGTTTCCGGCAGCTGCGCGAGCGCGGTGATCGCGATGTCGAACCCCTTGCGCGGGACCAGCCGGCCCACGGTCACCAGGCGGTGGCGCTCGCGGCGTCGCGCCACGGGGCCGTCGGGGCTGAACCGGCCGACGTCCACGCCGCAGGGCACGATCGAAATCCGTGACCGCGGCACACCGAGGCGCGACAGCTCGAACACCTCGTCGGAGCAGGTGGCGATCACGCGCCCGGCCTGCCGGGCGATGATCCGCTCCAGCCGGATCCGGTCGGCCGGGCTGGTGTCCTGGTCACCTTGGTAGCGCTTCTTGACCACGCCGAGGGCGTGGAAGGTCTGCGCGACCGGGGTCCCGGTCGCGCTCGCGGCGAGGGCGGTCGCGAGGCCGGACATCCAGAAGTGGGCGTGCGCCAGGTCCGGCCGGTCGCCGGCCCACCGGTCGCGCAGGACGCTGCCGAACTCGCCCATGTAGGGCAGGAGGCGGTCCTTCGGCTCCTTGCGCGGCGGCCCGGCGGGCACGTGCACGACGCGGAAGCCCTGCGGCGTCTCGACCTCGGCCGGTTCGTCGCGGCTCTCCCGGCGCGTGTAGACGGTGACGTCGTGGCCGGCGCGCGTGAGGGCGGCGGACAGCTCGGCGACGTGCACGTTCTGTCCGCCGGCGTCGGCTTCGCCCAGTGCCGCCAACGGGTTGGCGTGCTCGGACACCATCGCGATCTTCATCGGGTGGTCCCTTCGGAGTTCAGCGGACCGTCTCGGCGAGGAGGCGGTCCCAGGTGGTGAGGAAGGCGTCCAGTCCGTGTTTTTTCAGGGCGTGTTCGCGTGCGTTCTTGCCGGCGAGGGCGGCGAAGTCGGGTTCGTGCACCAGTTCGCGGAAGCCGCGCGCCAGCACGGAGATGTCGGTCGAGAGCACGCCCGCGTCGGGCGGCACCGCCTCGATCGCCTCGGTGGCGGCGAAGACGACGACCGGCATCGCCAGGTGCATCGCCTCCAGGAGGGACAGTCCGAGCGAGGTCCAGCGGGCGGTGTGCAGGTAGACTCGGCGGCGGGCGATCTCGTCGTGCAGCGCCGGCGCCGGGACGTCGCCGCGGCCGCCGACCTCTTCGCTCCCGATGCCGAACAGGTCGACCGGGGCGGCTTCGGCGAGCGTTTCGAGGAGGTCGGCGCCGGTGACACGGCGCCGGCGTACCGGCTCGTTGATCATCGACACGCCCGCGGCCAGCTCGCCGGTGTAGCGCGCGCCCGGGTCCGGGATGCCGTGCGGGACGACCGTCGTCGGCGCGCGGCCGCAGTCCCACATCGCCTGGTTGAAGTGCGTCACGTGCGCGACGGTGATGTCGGAGCGCCCGGCGAGGGGGTGTTCGCTCGACGCGGCGTACGGCCGGGGCGCGTTGTGTTCCACGTAGACGGACGGCACGCCCAGGTGCGCGACCAGGTCGACCTCCTCCGGGCGTTGCAGCACGACGACGTCGGGCTCGGCTTCGGCCAGCCGGTCGAGCGGCACTTCGGTCACCGACGGCCAGTTCCGGCCGGCCTTGCCGAGCCCCCACGGGGGCCCTTCGGGGGAGACGGGCAGCAGGTAGTCGTGGCGGCCGCGGACGAAGGCGTCGGTCCACGAGCCGTGCACGTGCCAGAGCAGTACTCTCAGGCGCCGGGAGCCGGGATCGGTCATGACCCCCTGGTTTCCCGGAGACAGCCTGTTAAACGTGCCTCGCCACGGGGTACTCGGCTCACGGCGCTTGCGTCGACGAAGGGACGGCCATCCATGCGGTTCACCCCCCGGGGTACGCGGTTCTTCGAACTGCTCACCGACATGGCGAGAAACCTGGTGACCGCCACCGCGGTGCTGCGCGAGCTCATCGCCGCCGAGCCGGCCGAGCGGGAGCCGCTCGCCAAGCGCCTGCACGAGGTCGAGCACCACGGCGACGAGCTGATGCACACGATCATGGTGGAGCTGAACAGCTCGTTCGTGACCCCGTTCGACCGCGAGGACATCCAGGCGCTGGCCGGGAAGATCGACGACGTGCTCGACTTCATGGACACCGCGGCCGACCTCGCCGTGCTGTACCGCATCGAGGCGTTCCCGCCGGGCACCGACGTGCTGGTCCGGGTGCTGAGCCGGTGCGCCGAGCTGACCGCGACGTCGATGCCCGGCCTGGCCAAGGTGGGCGAGCTCGAGCCGTACTGGATCGAGATCAACGAGCTGGAGAACGAGGCCGACCGGATCTACCGGCGGATGCTGGCTCACCTGTTCGAGCCCGGCGGGGACGCCCTCGAGGTGCTGAAGACCAAGGAGGTCGTCGAGCAGTTCGAGCTGGCGGCCGACGCCTTCGAGCACGTCGCGGACGTGGTGCAGACCATCGCCGTCAAGGAGTCCTGAGTGACGGGCACCGCCGCCCTGGTCGTCGTGATCGTCCTGACGCTCTTCTTCGACTACACCAACGGGTTCCACGACGCGGCGAACGCGATCGCGAGCGCGGTGTCGACGCGGGCCCTGACCCTGCGCGCGGCGCTGCTGCTGGCGGCGGTGATGAACCTGGCGGGCGCGCTGCTGTCCACCGGCATCGCCGCGACGGTGGCCAAGGGCATCATCGACGTCCCGGCCGGCCCGGACGCGCTCACGGTCGTGTTCGCCGCGCTCACCGGGGCGATCACCTGGAACCTGATCACCTGGTACTTCGGGCTCCCCTCGTCGTCCTCGCACTCGCTGATCGGGGGGATGGTCGGCGCGGCGCTGGCCGCCGCGAGCACCGTGCACTGGGCCGGGATCGGCGAGAAGGTGCTGATCCCGATGGTCCTGTCCCCGCTGCTCGGGCTGGGCCTGGGCTACTTCGCGATGGTCGCGGCGCTGTGGCTGCTGCGACGGGCGAACCCGCACCGCAGCGGCCGGGTGTTCCGCCGGTTCCAGATCCTTTCGGCGTCGGCGCTCGCCCTCGGCCACGGCCTGCAGGACGCGCAGAAGGGCATGGGCGTGATCGTCCTGGCGCTGGTGGCGGCGGGGGAGCAGGCGACGTTCGACGTGCCCCTGTGGGTGACCCTGCTGTGCGCGGCGGCCTTGTCGCTGGGCACCTATTCGGGCGGTCTCCGCATCATGCGCACCCTGGGGCGGCGGGTGTTCCCCCTGGACCCGCCGCACGGGTTCGTCGCCGAGTCGGTGGCGTCGTCGGTGCTGTACGTGACGGCGTTCGCGGTCAAGGCCCCGATCTCGACGACCCACGTGATCACGGCGGCGATCATGGGCGTGGGCGCCACGCGGCGGCTGTCGGCGGTGCGGTGGGGCATCGCGCGCGACATCATCCTGGGCTGGGTCCTGACGTTCCCGGCCGCGGCGGCGGTCGCGGCGGCGGTGTACCTGGTGGCCGACGCGCTCACCTGAGCCGCGTTTGCTGCTCGCCGACGTGGGAAACCGGATCCCGAGACCCGCACGCGGAAAGGGAGAGCCATGAAGGCAGTGACCTGGCACGGCAAGCGCGACGTCCGCGTCGAGGAGGTGCCGGACCCCAAGATCGAGGAGTCCACCGACGCGGTCATCCGCGTCACCTCGACCGGGATCTGCGGCTCCGACCTGCACCTGTACGAGGTGCTGGGACCGTTCATGACCGAAGGCGACATCCTCGGCCACGAGCCGATGGGTGTTGTCGAAGAGGTCGGGGCCGCCGTCCCGAACCTCAAGCCCGGCGACCGCGTGGTGATCCCCTTCAACATCTCCTGCGGCCACTGCTGGATGTGCGAGCGCGGCCTGCAGTCGCAGTGCGAGACCACCCAGGTGAAGGAGCAGGGCAAGGGCGCCGCGCTGCTCGGCTACACCAAGCTCTACGGTCAGGTCCCCGGCGGCCAGGCCGAGTACCTGCGCGTGCCGCAGGCGCAGTACGGCCCGATCAAGGTCCCGGAGGGCCCGCCGGACGAGCGGTTCGTCTACCTCTCCGACGTCGTGCCGACCTCGTGGCAGGCCGTCGAGTACGCGAACGTCCCGAAGGACGGCACGGTCGTCGTCTTCGGGCTCGGGCCGATCGGGCAGATGTCGTGCCGGATCGCCCGGCACCGCGGCGCCGCGCAGGTGATCGGCGTCGACCTCGTGCCCGAGCGGCTCGCCCGGGCCCGCGAACACGGCGCCACCACGCTCGACACGCGCGACCACAAGGACATCGGCGACGCCATCCGTCAGCTCACGAGCGGCCGCGGCGCGGACTCGGTCATCGACGCCGTCGGCATGGAAGCGCACGGCGCCCCGGCCGGCAAGCTCGCGCACACCCTCGTCGGGCTGCTGCCGCAGCCGCTGGGCGAGAAGATCACCGAAAAGGCCGGCATCGACCGCCTGAGTGTGCTGTACGCGGCGATCGACAGCGTCCGCCGCGGCGGCACGATCTCGCTGTCCGGCGTCTACGGTGGCATGGTCGACCCGATGCCGATGATGGAGCTCTTCGACAAGCAGATCCAGCTGCGGATGGGCCAGGCCAACGTCCGGCACTGGCTCGACGACATCATGCCGGTGCTCACCGGCGACGGCGACCCGCTCGGCGTCGAAGGCTTCGCCACGCACAAGCTGCCGCTGGCCGACGCGCCCCGCGCGTACGAGATCTTCCAGAAGAAGCTCGACGGCGCCCAGAAGATCCTGCTGCAGCCCGCCAAGTAACCCCGGGAGGGAACTGACTCTTGCGAGCCGTCACCTCGCTGCCGTACGAAATCACCGTCGAGGACCACGTCCGGATCCCGGCGTCCGACGGGACCGTGCTGTCCGCCCGCATCTGGCGGCCGGTCGCGTCGGACGCCGAGCCGGTGCCGGCGATCCTCGAGTACATCCCCTACCGGAAGCGGGACCTCACCGCGCCGCGCGACTCGATCCACCACCCCTACCTCGCCGGGCACGGGTACGCCTGCGTGCGCGTGGACATCCGCGGCACCGGCGAGTCCGAGGGCGTCCTGGCCGACGAGTACCTCGAACGCGAGCAGCTCGACGCCGAGGACGTCCTGGAGTGGATCGCCGCGCAGCCGTGGTGCACCGGCGACACGGGCATGATGGGGATCTCGTGGGGCGCGTTCGCCGCCCTGCAGGTCGCCGCGCGGAAGCCACCGAGCCTGCGGGCGATCGTGATCTCGTCGTTCACCGACGACCGGTTCGCCGACGACATGCACTACATGGGCGGCTGCCTGCTCTCGGACAACGTCGCCGAGTCGGGCACCATGTTCGCCTACGCCACGCTGCCCCCGGACCCGGCGGTCGTCGGCGAGCGGTGGCGCGACATGTGGCTCGAGCGGCTGGAGAACTGCAGCCTGTGGATCGAGAACTGGCTCGCCCACCAGCGCCGCGACGACTACTGGCGGCACGCGTCGGTCTGCGGGAACTACAGCGACGTCCAGGTCCCGGTGCTCGCTTCCAGCGGCTGGGCCGACGGCTACTCGAACGCCGTGATCCGGCTGCTCGCCCACCTCGACGTGCCGCGGCGCGGGCTGATCGGGCCGTGGTCGCACAAGTACCCGCACCTGGGCGAGCCGGGCCCGGCCATCGGCTACCTCCAGGAAGTCGTGACGTGGTGGGACCACTGGCTGCGTGGCGAGGAGAATGAGGCCATGGACGGGCCGATGCTGCGGACGTGGATGCAGGAGAGCGTCCCGCCGTCGACGTCCTACGAGGACCGGCCCGGCCGGTGGGTCGGGGAGTCCACCTGGCCGTCGCCGCACGTCAAGCCGACCGAGCTGCCCTTGGCGCGCCACCGCCTCGCCCGCCCCGAAGAGACCGTCGAAGACGAGGCGCTGACGGTGTCCTCGCCCCTTTCGGTCGGGCAGTTCTCCGGCAAGTGGGCCTCCTACAGCGCCCCGCCCGACCTGCCCTACGACCAGCGTGAGGAGGACGGCGGCTCGCTGGTCTTCGACACCGACGTGCTCACCGAGCGCTGCGAGATCCTCGGCGCGCCGAAGGTGCGCCTGGAGGTCTCGGCCGACCAGCCGGTCGCGATGGTCGCGGCCCGGTTGTCCGACGTCGCGCCGGACGGGCGCGCCACGCGCGTCACCTACGGCCTGCTCAACCTGACCCACCGGGACGGCCACGACGAGCCGGCGCCGATGGAACCCGGCGAGCGCTGCGCGGTCGAGATCGAGCTGAACGCCGTGGCCCAGGCTTTCCCGGCGGGACACCGGATCCGGCTGTCACTGTCCACTTCGTACTGGCCGCTGGCGTGGCCGCCGCCGAAGCCGGTGCTGCTGTCCGTCCACACCGGACACAGTGCGCTGGAGCTGCCGGTGCGCCCGGTCTCCGAACCGGACGAGCTGCCCGCCAACCCCTTCGGCGAACCCGAAGGCGCGCCGCCGATCCCGGTCACCGCGCTGACGCCGGGGGAGCAGCGCTGGACGGTCTCGCGGGACCTCGTCGACTACCACTCCGCGCTCGACATCGTGAAGAACGCGGGCACCGTGCGCTTCGACGACCTCGACCTCGAGGTCACCCGCGACGTCCGCGAGCGCTACAGCTGGGAGGCCGACGACTTCTGCTCGCCGGTCGCCGAGACCGAGTGGTCGGTCACGTTCGCCCGCGGCGAGTGGCTGGCGCGCAGCGAAACCCGCACCCAGGTCTCGTGCACGGACACCGAGTTCGTCATCGACGCGCAGCTCGACGGCTACGACGGCGCCCGCCGGATCGTCTCCCGCAACTGGCATCGGACGATTCCGCGTGACCTGGTCTAGTTTCACCTTCGCGTGACGGGGTACGCACCCCAAGTGCGGATCGTGATCACCGGGGCCACCGGCAACGTCGGAACGGCACTCCTCGGCGCCCTCGAACCCGGCCACGACGTCGTCGGCCTGGCCCGGCGGCTGCCCGACACGACGGCCGAGCCCTACCGCCGGGCGGGCTGGCGCGCCGTCGACGTCGGCGAGCCCGGCGCGGACCGGGAGCTGACCGCGCTGTTCGAGGGCGCCGACGCCGTCGTCCACCTCGCCTGGGCCATCTCGCCGCTGCGCGGCGACCCACCGATGTGGCGGACCAACGACCACGGCACCCGGCACGTCCTGGCCGCGACCGCGGCCGCTCGGGTGCCGCACCTGGTTGTCGCCTCGTCCGTCGCCGCCTACGGGCCGGCGCCGCGCTGGGAGCGGGTGACCGAGGACCGGCCGTGCACCGGGATCACGCACAGCGCCTACAGCCGGGGCAAGGCCGCGCTGGAGACCCTGCTCGACCGGTTCGAACAGCGGAACCCGCAGGTCGGGGTGGCCCGGCTGCGGCCGTGCGCGATCCTGCACCGGCGCGCGGCCGGGGAGTTCGCGCGCTGGCTGCTCGACCCGGTGGTGCCCGCCCGGCTCGTCGGCGGCCGCGCGCTGCCGGTTCCGCTGTGGACGGACCTGCGCGCGCAGGCCGTGCACACCTCCGACGTCGCCGAGGCGATCCGGCTGATCCTCGACGCCCGCTTCACCGGCCCGGTCAACCTCGCCGCTCCCGACGTGCTCGACGCCGACGCGCTGGCCGCGGTCCTCGGCGGTACCCGGGTGCCGGTCCCGAAGCCGCTGGCGCGGCTGGCCGTCCGGGCGGCCTGGGCGAGCGGCGCACTCCCGCTGCACCCGGGCTGGCTCGAGCTCGCCGACCGGGCCGCGCTCGTGGACACGACCCTGGCGGAGATCGCGCTGGGCTGGCAACCTCGGTACGACGCCGCGTCCGCGATCGCCGACCTGGTCGCCGGGCTCCGGTCGGGATCGGGTGCGGCGAGCCCGCCGCTGACCCCGCCACGCCGTGGCGGGGTGGTGTCCCGGCTCCGCTCGCTCGCGCGGGTGGGGCCGAGCCACCAGTCGCAAGCCTGAACGGGAGGCCGCCAGTGAGTACCGAAGCCGTCGATGCCGTCGTGATCGGTGCCGGCCACAACGGTCTGGTGGCGGCGAACGTCCTGGCGGACGCGGGGTGGTCGGTGCTCGTGCTGGAGGCGACGGACCACCCGGGCGGCGCGGTGCGGACCGCCGAAGTCACCGAACCGGGCTTCCGCAACGACTTGTTCAGCGCCTTCTACCCGATGACGGCGGTGTCGCCGGTGATCCAGGGCCTGCGGCTCGAGGAGCACGGCCTGCGCTGGCGGCACGCCCCCGATGTCCTGGCGCACGTGCTGCCCGACGACCGGTGCGCGGTGCTGTCCCGGGACGTCGACCGCACGGCGGCGTCGGTCGACGAGTTCGCGCCGGGCGACGGCGACGCGTGGCGGCGGCTGTTCGAGCAGTGGCGGGAAATTCGCGAGCCACTGCTGAACGCCCTGTTCACGCCGTTCCCGCCGGTCCGCCCGGCGCTGAAGCTGCTGCGCCGCACCGGCACGGCCGACGCGCTGCGTCTCGCGCGCATGCTGACGCTGCCCGCGCGCCGCTTCGGCGACGAGCTGTTCGCCGGCGAAGGCGCCCGGCTGCTGGTGGCGGGGAACTCCGCGCACAGCGACCTGTCCGTGGACAACGCGGGCAGCGCGGTCTTCGGCTGGCTGCTCGCGATGATCGGCCAGGACGAAGGGTTCCCGGTGCCCGAAGGCGGCGCCGGCGAGCTGATCTCGGCTCTGGTGCGCCGGCTGGAGTCCCGCGGCGGGAAGGTCCAATGTGGACGTCCGGTGCGGGAGGTCCTCGTCGGCGGCGGCCGCGCGCTGGGCGTGCGCGACGCCGACGGTGACCCGGTGCGGGCGCGCAAGGCCGTGCTCGCCGACGTCCCCGCGCCGATGCTGTACCGCGAGCTGGTGGGGGAGGAGTGGCTGCCCGCGCGGCTGGTCGAGGACCTCGGCAAGTTCGAGTGGGACAGTGCGACGGTGAAGGTGGACTGGGCGCTGTCCGGCCCGATCCCGTGGACGGCGCCGGGCGCGCGCGGCGCGGGGACGATCCACCTCGGCGCGGACCTCGACGGGTTGTCGGCGTTCGGCGGCGAGCTTTCTCGCGGCCGGACCCCGCGCCGCCCGTTCCTGCTGCTCGGCCAGATGACCACGACCGACCCGACGCGCTCGCCGGCGGGCACCGAGGCGGCGTGGGCGTACACGCACGTACCGCGCGGCACGATGGAGAACCGCACGGCCCTGGAGCGGCGGGCCAAGCGCATCGAGGAGACGGTCGAGGCGAACGCGCCGGGGTTCACCGGCCTGATCAAGGCCCGGTACGTGCAGGGGCCGACCGAGCTGGCGGACCACAACCCGGGCCTGGTGGGCGGCGCGATCAACGGCGGGACGACGGCGATCCACCAGCAGCTGTTCTTCCGCCCGGTGCCGAGCACGGGCCGCGCGGACACGCCGGTGGACCGCTTGTTCCTGGCGGGAGCGTCGGCGCACCCGGGTGGCGCGGTACACGGCGGCCCGGGCGCGAACGCGGCCCGGGCGGCGCTGGCCCGGGCGGGTCGGCTCGGGGGCGGGTATGCCGCGGTGATCAAAGCGGCCCACCGCGCGATCTACGGCTGAGCAGCAGGTAGCGCTTGGGTGGCGCGAGGTGCGAGTTCGGTGGGTGGTAGGTAGCGATCGCTGGCGTGAAGTGCGAGTTCGCTTCGATGACGTACGCGCGCGGCGGCTTGCCGTCGGATGGGCACCCGCTTGCCGCCAACCGCTGGCCAGCACCCGCTTGCTGTCGCCCGCTTGCCGGCGCCTGCCAGCCGCCAGCCGCCGGCCGGCACCTGCTTGCTGTCGGCCGCTTGCCGGCGCCCGCCAGCCGCCGGCCAGTACCCGCCTGCTGTCGGCCGCTTGCCGGCGCCCGCCAGTACCCGCCAGCGGTCGGCCGCTTGCCGGCGCCCGCCAACCGGCGGCCAGCACCCGCCAGCCGCCAACCGCTGGCTGACACCCGCTTGCTGCCAGCCGCTTGCCGGCACCCGCCAACAGTCACCCGCCAGCCGGCGCCGCCGGCTGGCACTGAGTGGTGCGTGGTGGGACGCGGCAGGTCGCTGCTGCCAATCCCACGCCGAGTCGCCTCCGGATGCAGTGAATGACTCATTCCTGGCGTTCGACGCCAGGAATGAGTCATTCACTGCGGCTAGTCCGGGTCTGCCAAGGCGCCGGACGCGGTGAAAGAGTCGTTCACGGCACGGGATTCCTACGGGCGCGGGTGACCGCTCTTCGCGCGGGCGTACTTACCCGTGGCCAAGTCGGCCAGCCGCGCCAGGGACTCCGTGTTGCGCGGCTTGATCAGCAGCGACTGCACCGCCGCCGGGAGCACCTTCCCGGGCCCGCGGACGATGTGCTCGGTCATCCGGACCAGGGTCCCCTCGCCGTGCGGCACCAGCGTCAACCCGACCGCCGCCGCGCCGAGGGGCCAGCCCCGCGCCTCCAACGAGAGCGAAAGTCCCGGCTCGACCGCCGTCACCACCGTCTCGTCCTGGATGTGCACCGGCCACGGGCCGACGCTGTGGTGGATCCGCGAGCCCACGGCGGGCCAGGCGTCTTCAACGGCGCGGATGTGCGAACTCCCGACCACCCAGCCGGCGTAGAGCCAGCCGTCGGCGAGGACCTCGAACACGGCGTCGGGTGGCACGTCGATCACGCGGCTGACCTCGGTCACGGCTTCCTCCTGCTGGTCGGGACGAACCAGGAGTACCCCGTCTCGTTCGGGGTATGCCCGCCGTCGACAAACGGAGGTGGCCATCGTGGCAAGACGGCGGAAAGAACCCGGGGGCCCGGGCGAACTGTCCAAGGGGACGTGGGGCGGGGTGCTGAAGCGCACCTTCAAGCAGTTCAACCGGGACAACCTGACCGACTGGGCGGCGGCGCTCACCTACTACGCCGTGCTGTCGCTGTTCCCGGGCATCATCGTGCTCACGGCGATCCTCGGTCTGCTGGGGCCGAACGCGATCCAGACCGTGATCGACAACGTCAACCAGGTCGTTCCCGGGCAGGGCAAGGACATCCTCGTCGGCGCGATCAAGGAGCTGGCCGGCTCGCGCAGCCTCGCCGGGCCGCTCGCGATCATCGGCCTGCTCGGCGCGCTGTGGTCGGCGTCCGGTTACGTCGGCGCGTTCATGCGCGCGTCGAACTCGATCTACGGGATGCCCGAGGGACGTCCGATCTGGAAGACGATCCCGCTGCGGGTCGCGCTGACGGTCGGCATCGTCGTGCTGCTGGCGGCCTGCGCGCTGGGCGTGGTCGCGACCGGGTCGGTCGCCCGCCGGATCGGCGACCTGATCGGGCTCGGCTCGACCGGGGTCCTGGTGTGGGAGATCGCGAAGTGGCCGGTGATCGCGCTGCTCGTCAGCCTGGCGTTCGCGCTGCTGTACTGGGTCGGGCCGAACGTGCGGCAGCCGGGGTTCAAGTGGCTGACGCCGGGTGGGCTGGTGGCGGTGGTCCTGTGGGTGCTGGCGTCGGCGGGCTTCGCGTTGTACGTCGCGAACTTCGGCTCCTACAACAAGACCTACGGTTCGCTGGCCGGGGTGATCGTGTTCCTTGTATGGTTGTGGATCTCGAACCTCGCGGTCCTGCTGGGGGCGGAGCTGGACGCCGAGGTCGCCCGCGGGCGCACGATCGAGGCGGGGCGCGCGGAAGACCAGCAGGAGCCGTTCCTGCCGCCGCGCGACACGAAGGCGATGGACGACGACGAAGCCGCGGACGTGGCGAGGGAAACCGAACGGAGCTGAGCTGGATGGCCTGCCGGATCACCGAACTCGTGCTGGACTGCCGGGACCCCGACCGGCTCGCGGAGTTCTGGTGCGCGGCGCTCGGCTACGAGGTGATCGGCCACGAGCCCGACGGCCTCGAGCTGGGGCCGCCCGGCGGCCGCTTCGGCGAGGGACCCCCGACGCTGGTGCTGGCCCGGACGGAGCACCCCCGGCGCGGGAAGCTGCCGCTGCACCTGGACGTGAGCCCGGCGGGCACCGACCAGGAGACGGAGCTGGCCCGGCTGCTGGCCTTGGGCGCGCGCCCGGCCGACGTCGGTCAGGACGGCAGCGAGTCCTGGGAAGTGCTGCAGGACCCGGAGGGCAACGAGTTCTGCTTGCTGCGCAAGGACGTGGGGGCGAGCGCGAGGCCATGAACGAGTCGTTCACCGCGCTATGAAGGACTGGGACGAGTGGCACCGGTACTTCAACCTGCGCAACTCGATCATCACCGCGGCGCTGCACTCGCCGTTCAACCTCAACCTGCTCTC
>NZ_JBFBBQ010000152.1:0-12608 GCF_040682775.1 Amycolatopsis sp. NPDC051106
CATCGAGGGACTTGAAGTCTCTCGATGCGACATTCACGGCCTTTCGCTGTCCCGAGCCGGCGGTGGTGGCGAGAAACCTCTCGAACGGGCTGAACCGCCCCGGGCCGGAGACCGTGCTCTGGGTGAGGGCGTCTCGCACACGCCCTCCGGAGTCGCCACGAAGTAAACGATCCGGGCCAGCCTCCGCCTCGATCGGGACCGGGCACTCCGGCGAGCGGCCGTCGCGGCAACGGCCACCTCGCGCGGGCCCGTCCGGCATCCCCAGAATCCCGGACGGGCCCGCCCCCGCACTGTCCGAGATCTTGTCCGATTCGGTCACCTGATCAGCGGTCGCTGGTCCGGAGCAGTCGCGCCACTGTGAGTGCATGCGACGCTTCCTGGCCGTGAGCGCGGCACTTCTGGCAGGGTTCGGCATCCTCACGACGTCCGGCAGCGCGAACCAAGAGAGCGCTGTCCCAGCGGTCGCCGAGCACGCCGTCGGCGGCTGGGTCGGTACCTGGGCCGCCTCGCCCGCGGCGGCCGTCGCGAACACCCCGGACGGCTACCCCGGCTACTCGATCCGCAACGTCGTGCACACCAGCGCCGGCGGCGGCCGGGCCCGCGTCCACCTGTCGAACGCCTTCGGCGCCACTCCCCTGACCTTCGGCCACGTCACCGTCGCGGTGCAGGGCACCGGCCCGGACGCCGTGCCCGGCACACTGCGCTCGCTGACCTTCGGCGGTGCGCCGGGCGTCGTCGTCCCGGCGGGCGCCGAAGCCCTCAGCGATCCGGTGGGCCTGCGGGTGCCGGCCGACGCCAACCTGCTCGTCACGACCTACGTGCCCACGAAGTCCGGGCCCGTCACCTACCACCCGGCCGCGTCGCAGACGTCGTACTTCACCCGGGCGGGCGACTTCGCCGGCAGCGAGTCGGGCGCGCCCTACACCGAGCAGACGTCGGTGTGGCACTACGTTTCCGGCGTCGACGTCCAGGGTGGCGCCGAGGCTTCGATCGTGACGCTCGGCGACTCGATCACCGACGGCGTCGGCTCGGCCGCCGGGGCCAACCACCGCTGGCCGGACTACCTCGCCGACCGGCTGCACGGCCGGTTCGGCGTGCTCAACGCGGGCATCAGCGCCAACCGGCTGCTGCTCGACGTGCCCGGGTCCGGCGCCGGCCAGAACGCGTTGTCCCGCTTCGACCGCGACGTGCTGAGCGTCGGCGGCGTCCGGACGCTGATCGTGCTGGAAGGCATCAACGACATCCAGCAGGACCCGCACCAGACCGACCCGGCCGCGATCACCTCGGCCTACCGCCAGCTCGTGACCCAGGCGCACGCCCGCGGCATCCGCGTCCTCGGCGGCACGCTCACGCCGTTCAAGGGCTGGCGCGTCTACGACGAAACGCTCGAAGCGACCCGCACCGCGGTGAACACCTTCATCCGCACCAGCGGCGTGTTCGACGGCGTCGTCGACTTCGACGCCGCCGTCCGCGACCCGGCCGACCCGCTCCGGATGCTCCCGGCCTACGACTCCGGCGACCACCTTCACCCGGGCGACGCGGGTTACGAGCGGATGGCCGCCGCGGTCCGGCTAGACCGGCTGTGAGCGCGGGATGAACAGCACCGCCACCAGGCTGAGCAGCGCCACCCCCACCAAGTAGAGCGACACCGAGAACGAAGTCCCGGTCGAGGTCTGCAACGCCGTCGCGATCAGAGGCGCGAAGCCGCCGCCCAGCACCGCGCCCACGGCGTAGGAGAACGACGCGCCGCTGTAGCGGTACCGCGGCTCGAACAGCTCCGCGAACAACGCCGACTGCGGCCCGTACGTCGCGCCGAGGCCGATGTTCAGCACCACGACGGCCACGATGAGCCAGACCGTGGCCCGCGTGTCCACCAGCAGGAAGAACGGGATCGGCCAGACCACCAGCAGGATCGACCCGGCCAGGTACACCGGCTTGCGGCCGACCTGGTCCGACCACGCCGCCGTGACGAGGATGCTCACCAGCCACGTCAGGCTGCCGACGATGACCACCACCAGCAGGGTGGTGCGGTTGATCTTCAGCACCGAAGTCCCGTAGGACAGCAGGTACGCCAGGAAGATGTACCCGATCGCGGTGTTCGCGATGAAGCTGCCCGACGCGACGAGCACCGAGCGCGGCCGTTCGCGGAAGACGTCGACCATCGGCCGGCTGCTGCGCGCCTCGGTCTCCCGTAGCCGCGCGAACACCGGCGTCTCCTCGATCCGCAGGCGGATCACCAGGCCGACACCGACGAGCACGATGCTCGCCAGGAACGGCACCCGCCAGCCCCACGCCGCGAACTGCGCGTCGGTCAGGGTGCGGCCGAGGACGAAGAAGAACAGCTGCGCCAGGATCAGCCCGGCGGGGACGCCGATCTGCGAGAACGCGCCGTACCGGCCGCGACGCCCCTCCGGCGCGTGTTCGACCGCCATCAGCGCCGCGCCGCCCCACTCGCCGCCCGCGCTCAACCCCTGCAGCAGCCGCAGGACCAGCAGCAGGATCGGGGCCCAGACGCCGATCGCGGAGTAGGTGGGCAGCAGGCCGACGCCGACCGTGGCCACGCCCATCAGGAGCAGGGACAGCACGAGCATCGCCTTGCGGCCCACGCGATCGCCGAAATGGCCCCACAGGATCCCGCCGACCGGGCGGGCCAGGAACCCGACGCCGAGCGTCGCGAACGCGGCGAGGGTGCCCGACGCGGGCGAGAGCGTCGTGAAGAAGAGCTTGCCGAACACGAGCGCCGTCGCCGTGCTGTAGATGAAGTAGTCGTACCACTCGATCGTGGTCCCGATCGCGCTCGCCACGGCGACCCGCCGCAGCTGCTTGGCCGCCTGGGCCGGAGCCGGCGTCGTCACGAGCCGACGAGGTCCGGCAGGAGGTCTTCGGCCAGCAGGTCCATCAGCAGCCCGTCGTGCCAGCTGCCGTCCGGACCGCGCTCGTAGGAACGCATCGTGCCGACCGGCTGGAAGCCGAGCGACTGGTAGAGCTGGATCGCGGACTTGTTGTCCGCCGCGGGGTCGATCACCACCCGGTGGTGCCCGCGCACGGTGAACAAGTGCCCGGCCAGCGCCCGGATCGCGTCCGAGCCGAGGCCACGGCCCTGCCAGTCCGGGTGGACGGCGATGTCGATCCCGGCGTGCCGGTACTGCGGGTCGGCCTCCTCGAAGGCCAGTTCGATGCCCACGACGACGCCTTCGTGCTCGATGGCGTACGTCGTGGTGCCGTCGTCGGGGTCCAGCAGGTACGCGACCTGGGCGGCCACCGGTTCTTCGGCGTCCGCCCACCACCGGGCGACGTCCGGGTGCGAAAGGATCTCCTCGAACCGGGCGGCGTCCGCGGCTGCGGCGGGGCGCAGGCGGACACGGCTGCCGGTGATCAGGCCGGTCATCGGCTCAGTGTCGACCCCCGGACGCCGTCTGTCGAGCAAAGCCGCCCGGCCGGGCCAAGCCGATAGCCGGGTCCTCAGCCCCCGGTCACCACGGGTTGTTGTCCTGCTCGTCCGGATCGGTGGCACCCGCGCGACGCGGCGGCGACGCCGGAGGCGCCCCGGCGGCACCGGCGGGCGGCGTGGGCGAGGGCGGCGTGGGCGGCGGCTCGGCGGCCGGCGGCGCGTCCTCCGGCTCGTCCGGGTCGGGGAACCGGCCGCGGAGGTTGTCCAGCAGCAGCGTCCGGGTCTCGGGGTCCTCGTCGCCGAGCTGCTCGGACATCACGCCCGCCACGCGTTCGGCGATGCCCGCCTGGGCCCGGCGCATGGTGGTCAGGATCGTCCGGGACAGCTCGTCCAGCGGGAACGACTTGATCTTGTTGCTGAACGTCAGGTCGGTGACCGTGCCGTCGGCGCCGACGGTCACGCTCACCGCGCCGTCGCCGCTGCTCGCGGTCAGCCGCAGCCGTTCGGTCTGCTCCTGCGCGGCCTGGTAACGCTCCGCCTTCGCCGCGAACCCGGCCGCCCAGTCATCCATCCGGCGGATCGTCTCCTCGGGGTCCCGCATCAGGTCCCCGAGGCCGTTGTTCGGGCTCGTCATGCCTGCACCTTCGCTTCCGCCGTGCGCGGCGCGGCCGCGAGCTGCCGCTCGAACGGCTGGGCGTTGCCCTCTTCGCCGTCCCGGTACGACTGCGCGGCCGTCTTGACGTTGTCGGCCAGGCCGCGCACGCCTTCGCTCGCCGCGTCCAGCGCTTCCTTCGCCTTCTCACCCGTCGGCCGGATGATCGGCGGGAGGAACGCGCACAGCAGCCCGTACGCGTGGTCCGACATCGCCGAGTCCGCCGCCGCGGCCGCGGTGGAGAGCCGGTCCACCAGGCTCTCGACGTGGCTCGCGTGCGCGACCAGCTCGTCGGGCTCGACCTCGAAGCCGCCGGCCGTCATGCGCTCACTTCCAATCCTGGTTCTTCCAGTCGCCGATCACCGGAGGCGCCACCGCTTCTTCGCCCGCGAAGAAGTTCGGGTCGTCGCTCTCGAGGTAGTCGGCCGCCTTGTGTTCCTTGTCGTCTTCCTTCTTGCCGCCGCGGGCACCGGCACCCATGCCGCCCATGCCCGGGCTGCCCGCCGCACCGGCCTTGCCGCCCATGCCCGCGTTCCGCGCGGCGGCCGCTTCGGCCTCCGCGGCCGCGCCGGACGCGGCGCCACCGCTCAGGCTGCCCGCACCCGTGCCACGCACACCGCCGCCGGCACCACCGGCACCCGCGCCACCGCCGCCGATCCCGCCGAGGGACCCGCCGCCGGCGCCGCCACCGCCGATGCCGCCGAGCCGGCTCGCGATGCTCTCGCCGTTGATCCCGCCACCGCGGCCGATGGTCGGCATCTTGCCGGTGCCGGTGCCGCCGCCGGGGATCCCGCCCGGGCCGGTGCCGGTGGGCAGGCCGGTGATCGGGTCGATGCCGGGACCGCTGAATCCGGGGATCGGGCTGCCGCCGCGGATACCGCCGCCGCCCCCGCCCGAGATGTCCGGGATGTTCGGGATCGACGGCGGCGTGTAGCCGCTGCCGCCGGTGCCCCCGCCGCCGATACCGGACGGCGAGAAGCCGGACGACGTGGTCGAGTCGCCGCCGATCGGGATCGACGAGCCGGGGATGCCGGCGCCGGAGAAGCTGCCGCCGCCGGGACCGCCGGGGGCCTCGAAGTTCGGTGGGGTGAAGCCCGCGCCGCCGGCGCCACTGCCACCCGCGCCGCTGCCGCCGCCGGGGATGCCACTCCCCGAGAAGCCACTGCCCGAAAAGTCACCGCCGCCCGCGCCCGCGCCGCCGCCGGGGATGCCACTGCCGGAGAACCCGGCACCGCCGGCCCCCGAGCCGCCGCCGGGAATGCCCGCGCCACCGTAGGCACCGCTGCCACCGGCCCCGCTGCCTCCGGCTCCACTGCCACCGGCACCGCCCGAGCCGTCGAGCGCGGCCGCGTCGAGACCCGCCCGCTGCCGGGCCGCCGCGTCCGGGTCCAGCGCCGGGTCCATCGCCGAGCGCGCCAGCAAGGGCTGGTCGGCGCTCGCGGCGGCGCCACCCGAAGCCCGGGTACCGACGCTGTACGGAGTCGCGGTGGCCGACGGGAGCTTCGGCGGAGCCGGGAACCTCGGCGTCGCGACCGCGCCGCCGATGGTGTCGTCGTACTGCGTCATGATCTGCGCCGCGTGGTCCCGGGCCGCCATCTGCGCCCGGTAGGTCTGCATGGCCTCGCCGGCCGCCGCCGCGTACTGCACCGGGTCGGTCATCGACATCAGGCGCTGGTTGGTGCTCTGCAGGTCGAACTGCACCGGCGGGTTGGCCGCCATCTGCCGCTGGGTCTCGTTGAGCGCCTGCGAGTGGATCTCCTGCTGCCGGCCGGCGAGCGTCGCGCCCTGCGCGGTCGCGCCCAGCCACTTGCCGACGCCCGCGAGGTGCTCGCGGACGGCGTCCCCGGCGTCGCCCTGCCAGTTGCTGGTGCTCGCGTTGATCGCGTCGCCGAGGGTCTTCTGGTGCGTGCCCAGGTCGTTGCCGACCGCGACCCACTCCTCCGACGTCTCCGCGACGGTCGCCGGGTTGGCGTCCTGCGTGATGGCGTCGTTCATCTGCTCGTGGCTGGCGTTGGCCCACAGCGTGCGCGGCGCCCCGCCGTTCTCGCGCATGGCGAGACCCTCGTCGAGGCCGTGCTTGGCGTTGTCGAGGTGCTGCTGGTACAGCTCCTGGATCTTCTTGTCGCGCAGCACCGGGTCGACGGCCGGGCCGAGCCAGCCGGCCCGGATCTCGTCGTCGATCTGCTGGGTCGCCATCTCGCGGATCTCGTCGCCCGAGGGCGTGTTGTCCGTTTTGATCGGCCCGACGTAGTACTTCGACGACGAATCGGCAGTCACGTCGTAAAGCGGACTGCGCGGGTTGTAGTCCGGGGACGACGGGTCCGAGACGGACTCGGCGGTGGGTGCCACGGTCTCCCTCAGCTCTGGTCGGCGGTCGGGAGCGAGGTCAGCGTCGTGCGCGTGGTCTCTTCCCGGGACTTGTAGTTCTGCTTGGCCAGCTTGATGGCCTCGATGTAGGTCGGGAACTCCTGGCGCGCCGCCTGCAGCTGGGTCACCAGGCCGTGCTCGTCGGCCGCGGTGCTGACCATGTGCGCGGAGACCCACTGGCCGGTCGCGGTCCGGCTCATCGCGGGCGCGTCGTGCAGCCGCTGGAGGTTCGCCCAGCGCTGCTCCAGGGACTCGAGCACGCCTTCGAGGGCCTCGATCAGCTGGTTGCCCGTGGTGTCGTCGATGGCGAAACCACCGGACTTGGCGAGCTGCTTCAGCCGGGCGCCGGCGAGACCGACGCTGAGCGCCGCCATGGTCTTGGTCTCGGGCGTCGTGGCGGTCTGCAGCTGCATCGTCGCCTGGAGAGCCTGGGCCGCCGCCTCGGTCTCTTCCGTCATCAGAAGCTGTTCCTTCCCGGTCAGTAGACGGCGGCGATCGCTTCGCGGATCGCGCGCGCGAGGTCGGCGCGGCCGGCCGGTACGTACTCCGCCGTCAGTTCGCCGGCCTCGCCGGTCTTGGTGTGCACCAGGTAGCGGCCGTCGGCGGTGTCCAGCCAGCTCAGCGGTTCGCCCGCGAGCCGCTCGCCGCGCCTGCTCTGCGCCGTGACGGCGATGTGGCCGCCGCCCAGCCGCGGCTCGGCCAGAACCCGCTCGAGCACGGCGACGTCCGACGGCTTCGGCGCCGGCGGCCGGCGGCCCGGCCGCACCACGGCCTTGACCTCGATCATGCCGAAGGCGTCGGTCTCTTCCTCGTCGAACTCGGCGTCCGCGATCCGCTTCGCCGTCATGGCCGAGACCTCGCGCCCGGCGGCGCGGTGCACGACGTGCTTGCCGGTGGTCGCGGCGGGGGCGGGCGGCAGCACGCCGGTGACGACCTCGACCAGGTCTTCGTCGGCGAACAGCGAGAACAGCAGATCGTCGGTGTCCGGGGCCTGGGTGATGCCGAGCGCCTGGGCGCCGTCGGTGACCACCAGCACGGCGACGTCGGCGCCGAGGCCGTCGATCCCGCTCACCGCAACCGAAACGCGCGGCTCGGCCAGCAGCTCGAACGCCGTCCGCACCCCGGGGTGCAGCTCGCCCGAAACCGAAAGCCGTCGCTCCTCGAGCGCGTCGTAGACCTGGCGCGCGACCCGCACGAACCGCAGCGGGTCCGCGGGGAGGTTGCCCGCGCGCAGCGGGTAGCGCCGCACGTCACCGCCGGTGGCTTGGCCCACGACGAGGGCCTCGACGACCTCGAGGACGAACTCGAACCTGTCCGCCATTTCCCCTCGCTGTGTTCGTCGTTAGGTACTCGAGTCGTCAAACCCTCAAGCAACTTTCCTGCCGAAGGTTATCAGTGCCCGGGTACCCCGCGTCGGCGCCGCCACGCGGGTGCCCGAAAGACCACGATCACTGGACTGCGCGGGCAAAGCGCGGTCGGTGACCACGTCACCCGATGCGGTGCTGGTGCACCCGCAGCTGCAGGGTGACAAGATCGAGTAGCGGGGTCGCAATGCCCAGCTCACGGGCACGCGCGGTGAGATCGCCGAAGATCTGCTCCCCCTCGACGGGGTGACCGCCGAGCAGGTCGCGGTAGAGCGAAGATCCACCCGTCCCGGGGTCGGTGACGGTCTTGCGGGTGGCCGCGAGGTCGGCGGCGGGCACCGGGTACCCGGCGGCCTCGGCGACGGCGGCCGCTTCGGCCACGACGGCTTCGGCGAACTCCGTGCCGCCGGGGACGGCGACGACGTTGCCGATCGTGGCGCGCATCAGGCTGTTCACCGCGCCGATCGCGGCGATGAACACCCATTTCGCCCACATCGACTCGGTGATCCGCTCGTCCAGGGCGGCGTCGAACCCGGCGTTCTTGAGGGCGTCGTCGACGTCAGGCAGCTTTTCGGGCGCGGGCTCTGTGCGGGCGCCGTAGGCCAGGCTCTGCAGCGGGCCGAGCCGCCGGATGGCGCCGTCGTCGTCGAGGGTGGTCTGCACTTTGGCGACCCCGCCGAGCACGGCACCCTTGCCGAACCGCGCGTCGAGGACGTCGATGTGCGCGAGCCCGTTGAGGAACGGCAGGATCAGCGTGCCGGGGCCGACCGCGGGGGCGAAATCGTCGATGGCCGAGCTCAGGCCGGTCGCCTTGACGGCCACCAGCACGAGGTCGTAGGTCCGGTCGAGGGTGCCGGTCTCGACGAGCGGCGGTTCGAGGACGGTGTCTTCACCGAGGCCGGTGATGCGCAGGCCGCGGTCCCGCAGCAGCTTCGCCCGGCCCGGCCGCACCAGGAAGGTGACGTCGCGGCCCGCCTGCAGCAGCCGTCCGCCGAAGTACCCGCCGGTCGCACCGGCGCCCACCACCAGGATCTTCAAGTCGCTCACGACGTGACGCTACGCCTTCCGGGTCGCCGTCTCAGCCTTCGGACCACAGCATTTACACAGCAATGCACAGCGAAACGACAGGTCGTTTCGCCGTCGCGGGGCGTTGACCAGGCATGGGAAGACGGATCCGCCGGGCTCTGGCGGCCGCCGGGCTGGCGGCGGCCGCGTTGACGACCGGGATGGTGGTCGTAGTCGACGGGCCCCCGGTGACACCGGCCGCGGCTCCTTCCTCGGAATTGCCGGAGGACACGGCGGTGAGCCCGGTGGCCTCGACGTCCTCGGTCCCGTACCCGGATCTGTCCTCGGTGGCGGGCGAGGTGAGCGACGCGGTGACGGCGGCATCGCGCGGCACGAGCGTCGGTTTCGTCCTGTACGACCGCGAGTCGGGCAAGGAGCTGGCGTCGCTGGACGCGGACCGCCCGTACTACACGGCTTCGGTGGTCAAGCTGCTGATCGCGATCGACGAGGTCCGTTCGAACGACGGCTGGGCGCTGCCGGAGGCGGACGCGGTCGAGGACCTGACGGACATGCTGGAGGGCAGCAACGACGCGATCGCGTCGGCATTCTGGGAGCAGAACGGCGGCACCGCGATCGTGACCCGCACGGCGGCGCTGATCGGGCTGCGGCACACAACACCCCCGGCGGACCCGACCGAGTGGGGAATGGCGAAGACGAGCGCAAGCGACGTGGTGGCGACGTACGAGTACTTGCTGGACGTCATCCCGGACGAGGTATCGGCCCCGTTGCTGGCGGCATTGGGCAACGCCCGCAACCCGGCGGACGACGGCTGGGACCAGTACTTCGGCATCCCGGACGGCTTGCCAGGGCGACCGTGGCAGATCAAGCAGGGCTGGATGATCCTGCGGAAGGCGTTGGTACTGAACACGACTGGGGTGGTGGGTGGGCGGTACGTGGTGGTGCTGATGACGCAACAGCCATCGGTGAGTTCGGCGAAGGGCCGGGAAGCGGTGACGGCGGGGATCAAGACGTTGGCACCTCTGCTCGGCCAGCTCGACGCGACTTGAGGCGCGGGGCTGCGGAGCATTGCTTGGGTCCGGCCTTCTTTGCCGAGGCGCGGCTGATGGGCGCCAAGAAGCGCAGAGTGTGGTGCTCGGGTGAGGTGAGTCCGCGTGGCAGGCCGGATCTTGACCCGCAGACGCTCAAAGGCCGCGCCCGATCGCCGAGCAAGCAAGTGGCCGCTCGGAGCGCGGCGAGCCCTCATGGCAAGCGAAATCTTGACCTCGGAGAAGCTCGAGACCCGATGCGGGAGCGCACTGTCGCCGAGCAAGCAGGTAGCCGCTCGGGGCACGGTCAGCCCACGCAGCAGGCGGGACCGTGAACCCGGAGACAGTCAACAGCCGGCACTGGCGGCGCTCGACCTCATTTGTCGGGCAGGCGAGCCTCGGGCGTGGGTTTAGGCCCGTAGCCGGTGGGCTGCGGGCCCTTCCCGTGTTCGGTTGTTCAGGCTGCGAACGGCAGTGGTTCGTGGAGGTTGTTGCGCCGAGGTTTTCGGCGTTCGTCCAGGAACGCCGGTGGCAAGAACTCCGGTAGGCCGTCGGTGGCGATGCGGACTTGCCAGCCGGAGCGGTGCAGGAGCCGGTGGTGGTGAGCGCACAGCAGGACCAGGTTGCCCAGCTCGGTCGGCCCGCCATCAGCCCAGTGGCGAACGTGGTGACCTTGACAGTGACGGGGTGGGCGATGACAGCCCGGGAAGGCGCAGCCGCGGTCGCGCAGGTACAGCGCGCGGCGGAGCGAGGTAGAGACAAGGCGGTGGTGACGGCCAAGGTCGAGGGGTTCGCTCTCGGTGCCGAGGACCGCGGGGATGAGCTTGCAGTCGCAGGCGTGAATCCTGGCTTCGGCGGCGGAAATGATGCCAAGGTCGCCGAGGAGGGCCCGGCCGACGCCCGAACTTGGCAGGGCGCTGAGGGCGGCTTGACCAGCAGCGGCGTTGGACACGGTGCTGTTCTGGACGGACAGACCGGCAGCGGAAATGGTTCCGGTGTCGCCGAGCATGGCCTGGCCGATACTCGACTTCAGATCCGCCAACGACACCACCACCATCACGTGGGCTCGCTCACCGGCCTGCATCGGCAGGTCTGGGGAGTTGTAAGCCAGGTCGACGGCGTCGGAGAAGGCGTCGCCGTAGCGTTCCAACGGCGAGCGTAAGTCTGGGCCCTCGTCGGGACTGTGGCGTTGCGCCAGAGAGTCGAACAGGGCGCTGGCTCGGGCGCCGGTCTCGTCGTCGAAACGGCCGTTCAACTCCCAGAACCCGGTTCTCTTGCGACGCAACGACAACTCGCGACTGGGCTTGGCCGGTTCGGTCTCGTCCGGTTCGGCGCCGTCGGGATCGAGGTGGGCCAGGATGCGGGCGCCCAGGGCGGCGACCTGTTTGTGTCCGGCCTCGGAGGCGAAGGACAGCAGGTGCTGTTCGGCGTCGTCGCGGTGCTCGGCAGGGATTTGGGTCATCACCCCGACGATCGTGTCGATCATCGGGGTGCTCAACCGGCCTTCCGCAGCGGCAGCGCCGGTGGCGGGAGCCAAAGCGGGGATGGGAGTGCCATCCAGGGTGCGGCTCGGGTGAGGGCGCGGGCTCGCTTGACCACAGTCTCGGCAGCAGACTTGGGAACATCGGCGAGATGCTCGAAAAGCCGTGCGACAGAACGATATCCAAAGAGTTCCATCACACCGCGGGACTCGATTTCCGCCAGCAGCGAACCGATCTCAGCCTCGGCAGACCGCACAACAGTGAGCAGCGCGGAGACGCGATCAGCCAAGGCCATCGCATCCGCTTGCCACACCGTTTCCCTGTCCATACAACAAGATTACCGAAGATCGAACGCATGTCATCACTCGATCAGGTGCGAACAAAGACCTCGGCAGGGACACCGTCGCGTGGGGAATCGGCCCTCCCACACCGAGCGGTAAGCAAGGACAAGAAGCGCCGATTTCCCACGCAACGGCGAAGCCGTATCAGTAGAAATCAACTCCGAGAAACAGCTCGAGCCCGCTCAATATCCGGCCCCCGGTACATCCGCTCGGGAATCCGAGCCAAGGTAGAAGGATGAACCTGCGACCCCAACCCGTAAAGCTTCTGAAAACTCATGATCAAAGGCCGCCAGGCATCAGGATCGATATGATCCGGACTCCCATCAACCAAGATCTCCGAGTGCACGAACACTCGCTGAACCCGAACCTCGATGGCAACGATCCCCCCACGCTGCGAAGGATCCTCATCGGCCACAGGATGAACAGCCTCGACAACGGCTTCCATCGCAACAGGACACTCGGCAACTCGAGGCGGAGCAACAGTAGAAGAAGCAACAGGAGTCAGCCCCGCACGCGAGAACTTGTCCGCGACGTGGAAGTACCCACGAGAAGCCTTACCGGCAGGAACCGGATCCGATCCCGTGGTCAACGCCAACCGGTCGACAGCCGGAGCAAGCGCGTCGGAAGGCAGATTCAGCACGCATTCCCGGGTGCGCAACAGGTTCTGCGCCGTCTTGGACCGGGCCCCGAGTCCGAGCATGGCGCGCCAGCCGAGCCAGAACGCCGAGGACATCGGGGCCAGGTTCGGCGAACCGTCCTCGTTGGAACTGGAGATCAGGACGACCGGGGTGCCGAAGTACAGGATGCCGGGCTCGATGGCCGTGTGCGCAGGGATCTTCACACCGAAAATCTTGCCGCGGCCGAACGACGAAGACTCGCGGGAATCGGCCGTCGCGATCACCGGCGCCACCACGGGCATCGAGCCCGGCATCCTGTACTTCGGCACCCCGGTCGTCCTGAT
>NZ_JBFBBQ010000153.1:0-12518 GCF_040682775.1 Amycolatopsis sp. NPDC051106
GGTACCGATCCGGCCGATGCAGTGAATGACTCATTCCTGGCGTCCGGTGCCAGGAATGAGTCATTCACTGCACTTGCAGCTCGGCCCAGTGACCCGGCTTGCGCGGGGACGGCGGGCCGAGCGCCCAGCCCGCCGGCCAGGTGCGCAGCGCGTACACGTCGGTGCGGGCGCGTGCCCCGGGGAAGCGGAGCCGCTCGGCCGTGGACCCGGTGAAATCGGCGTGCCCGCTGAACCTCGCCTCGCCGAAGAACGCGTCACCGAACCGGGCGTCGCGGAAGGACGTCCGGCCCGCGAAGCCCGCGTTCGCGAACGAAACGTCGGCGAACCCGCTCTCGGAGAAGTCGGTGTGGGCCGAGAACCGGGCTCCGTCGAACCACACTTCGCCGCCGGCGGTGGCTTCGGCGAACAAGGCCGTGCCGGTGAAAGCGACGTTCTCGAAGTCGGCGCCCGCCGGGAAAGCGGCGCCGCGGAACAACGCGTGACGCGCGAAGCAAGTCCCTTCGAAGCTGACCAAGCGGGTGAAGACCGCGCTGCCGAACCGGGCGGTGCCCGCGAACCGGACACCGCGGAAAGTCGCGTCGCGCAGTTCGCAGCCCCGCAGGTCCACGTCGTGGAGCACCATCGGCTTCACGTGCAGGTCCATCCCGGGCCAGAACAGCCGCGAGCCGCGATGCAGGCGCGCCAGCAGCACCGGCCAGAGCCGGGCCTGCCAGGCGGCGACGTCGTGCCACCCGTGGCCGAGCTGGACCACGACGTGGTCGACGAAGTCCTGGCGCAGCGACGGGTCCCGGTCCGCCAGCTCGGCGAATTCGTGCACGCCGGCCAAGCGGACTTCGCGCTCGTCGGCGAAGATCTTCCGCTCGGTCTCGGAGCCGGCGAGCCGGGGTGCGGCGGTCAGCTCGGCGTACTGGTCCCGGCGCACGATCAGCCACGCCGTCACCAGGCACGCGGCGACGGCAGCGTAGAAGAGGACCCAGCCGGTCATGCCCGGATTGTCTCCTGCCGGCGGGCCCGCACGACACCCGGTTAAAATGGACCTGTGAGTCCAAAGCTGACCCCGAAGGGCGCCGCGACGCGGCAGCGGATCATCGAAGGCGCCGCGGCGGAGATCCGCGAGCGCGGCGTTGCCGTCACGACGCTCGACGACGTCCGGGCGCGGACGGGCACCAGCAAGAGCCAGCTCTTCCACTACTTCCCCGACGGCAAGGAAGAGCTCCTGCTGGCGGTGGCGCAGTTCGAAGCGAGCCAGGTGATGGCGGCCCAGCAGCCACAGCTCGGCGAGCTGGGGTCGTGGGCGGCGTGGCGGCGCTGGCGCGACACCGTCGTCTCGCACTACCGCGAGCGGGGTCAGTTCTGCCCGCTCAACGTGCTGATCTCGCAGCTCGGCCGCGCGACGCCGGGGGCGCGGGCCGTGGTGAGCGAGCTGCTGCGCGCCTGGCAGAACGAGCTCGAAGCGGGCATCCGCCGGATGCAGGACGCGGGCGAGGTGAGCCCGCGCCTCGACGCCGGACGCACGGCAGCCGCCCTGCTCGCGGGGCTGCAGGGCGGCGTGGTGGTGATGCTGTCGACCGGCGCCATCGACCACCTGGAAGCGGCGCTCGACGTCGGGATCGAAAACCTCCGGGCGAGCGGGAACCGGCACTGAGGCCGGTTCCCGCCCCCGAAGTCAGGCGTTCTTGATCGCGGAGATCTCGAACTCGAGGGTGACCTTGTCGCTCACCAGGACGCCGCCGGTCTCCAGTGCCGCGTTCCAGGTGATGCCGTAGTCCTTGCGGCTGATCGTGGTCGAGCCCTCGAAGCCGATCCGGTCGTTGCCGAACGGGTCCTTGGCGGAGCCCTCGAACTCGAACGGGATGGTCACCGAGCGGGTGACGTCCTTGATCGTCAGGTCACCGGTGACCTCGAAGGTGGTCTCGCCGGCCTGCTTGATCTCGGTGGTGGTGAAGGTGATCGTCGGGTACTCGTCCATCGACAGGAAGTCGTTGCTCTTCAGGTGCCCGTCGCGGTCCGCGTTGCGGGTGTCGATGCTGTGCGCCTGGATGGTCACCTGGGCGGACGACTTCTCCGGGGCGTCGCCGTCGATCGTCGCGGTGCCGGTGAAGTCGTTGAAGCTGCCGCGCACCTTGGTCACCATCGCGTGCCGGGCGACGAACCCGATCCGCGAGTGGGCGGCGTCCAGGGTGTACTCGCCGGTCAGCTGGGGGTAGGTGGTCGCGCTGGTCATCTCTGCTTCTCTCCTCGTGGTGGCGCCCCCCAGTGATTGAGGGCTCAACAACACTGTACTCATTTTGACTGGTTGCGCAAGCAAGCTTTCGATAGACTGCCGGTATGGGTGAACCGGTCGCGCTGGACGAGGAGGAAGCCGCCTTCTGGCGGTCGCTGATCCGCATCACCACGGTGCTGCCCCGTGCCCTCGAGGACCACTTCCTCCCCGAAACCGGGCTCACGAACACCGACTACGGGGTGCTCGTCGCGCTGTCGGAAGCGCCGGAGCGCCTGCTCCGCATCTCCGCGCTGGCGGCGACGACCGCGTTGTCGCTCAGCCGCATCAGCCGGGTGGTCGACGACCTCACGCGCCGCGGGCTCGTCGAGAAGCGCAAGTGCGCGGAGGACGGCCGCGCGTCCAACGCCGTGCTGACCGAGGCGGGATTGGCCAGACTGGAGGCGGCCTTCCCGAGCCACCTCGCCCGTGTGCGGGCTTCGGTGTTCGACCACCTGGGCACCGAGGACATCCGCACGGCCGGGCCGGTGCTGGCCCGGCTGGCCGCGGCGCTGGACGCCGCTCCCCCGACCGACGACTGCTGAGGACGCGATGAGCGACAAGGGCGAGTACAAGCGGGACCTGAACTACCTCCCGGACCGCATCACCGCCGACGGCCGCGACGGCTGGCCGGTCGAGCCCGGCCGCTACCGGCTGGTCGTCGCGCGGGCGTGCCCGTGGGCGAACCGCGCGGTGATCGTGCGGCGCCTGCTCGGCCTCGAGCCGGTGCTGTCGATGGGCATCGCCGGGCCGGTGCACGACGAGCGGAGCTGGAGCTTCGACCTCGACCCCGGCGGCCGGGATCCGGTGCTCGGCATCGAGCGGCTGCAGGAGGCGTTCTTCAAGCGCGACCCGGAGTACCCGCGCGGCATCACCGTGCCGGCGTTAGTCGACGTCCCGAGCGGCAAGGTCGTCACGAACGACTTCGCGCAGATGACGCTGGACATGTCCACCGAGTGGACCGCCTACCACCGCGACGGCGCGCCGGCGCTGTACCCGGAGAAGCTGCGCGACGAGATCGACGACGTCGCGCAGAAGGTCTTCACCGACGTCAACAACGCGGTGTACCAGTGCGGGTTCGCCCGCTCCCAGGAGGCGTACGAGCACTCGTACACCAAGCTGTTCTCCCGGCTGGACTGGCTTTCGGAGCGGCTCGCGGACCAGCGGTACCTGGTCGGCGACACGATCACCGAGGCCGACGTCCGGCTGTTCACCACGCTCGTCCGGTTCGACGCGGTCTACCACGGTCACTTCAAGTGCAACCGGCAGAAGCTCACCGAGCTGCCGGTGCTGTGGGCCTACACGCGCGACCTGTTCCAGACGCCCGGGTTCGGCGACACGATCGACTTCCCGCAGATCAAGGAGCACTACTACGTGGTGCACAAGAACGTGAATCGGAGCGGGATCGTCCCACGGGGACCGGACGTGGCCGGCTGGCTGACCCCGCACGGCCGCGAGGAGCTGGGCGGCCGCCCGTTCGGCGACGGCACCCCGCCGGGGCCGCCGCCGGACTCCGAGAGGGTGCCCGCGCTGTAGTTTCTTGGCTACGGTGATCGCCATGGAACGCCTGCGCGATCGCCGAGTCCTCGTCACCGGTGCCGGCTCCGGCATCGGCCGCGCCACCACCCTCCGCCTGATGGAGGAGGGGGCGCGGGTCATCGGCACCGACGTCTCGGAAGAGGGTCTGCAGGGCACCCAGGAGGCCGCCCGCCTGCCGGGCTTGACCACGTTCACCATGGACGTGGCCGACGAGGAGTCGGTGGCTTCGAAGGTGGCGTCGGCCGTCGAGGTCCTCGGCGGGCTCGACGTGCTGGTCAACGCGGCGGGGATCCTGCTGGCGTCGCACACGCACGAGACGTCGCTGGAGCTGTGGAACCGGGTGCTGGCGGTCAACCTGACCGGCACTTTCCTGGTGACGCGGGCGGCGCTGCCGGCACTGCTGGCTTCCGAGCACGGCGTGGTGGTGAACTTCAGCTCGACATCGGCGTCGTTCGCCCACCCGTACATGGCGGCGTACTGCGCGAGCAAGGGCGGCATCCAGGCGTTCACGCATTCGCTGGCGCTGGAGTACAGCAAGCAGGGCCTGCGCGCGGTGAGCATCGCGCCGGGCAGCGTGAAGAGCGGCATCACGGACTCGGCGGCGAGCTGGCTGCCCCAGGACGTGGACTTCTCGCTGTTCGGCCGGCTCCTGCCGATCCTCCCGACGGACCACACGACGGAGGTCGGCAACCCGGTGGCGGGCCCGGAGACGGTGGCGGGCGTGGTGGCGATGCTGGCTTCGGACGACGGCAAGTTCATCACGGGCACGGAAATCCGCATCGACGGCGGCACGCACACCTAGGTCGCGGCGGCGTACCTGGTTGCGAGGACCCGGAGCCGTTCGGCCAGTTCCGGTGGTGACTCCACCTCGAAGGCGACGTCCAGCATCCCCACCACGAACGCCACGAGGTCGTGCGAATCGGACGCCAGCTCCAGCCGGCACGTCCGCGCGTCGATCGGGGTCACCTCGCCCTCCACCCGGCCCGCCAGCTCCGATGCCGGTGCGTGGATCTTCAGCACCGCGCGCAACGGCCACATCTCGCGGCCCATCGTGCGGGTCAGGTAGGCCGTGAGGTCGCCGTCCGGTGGGGTGCGGTGGGTGAAGCGCGGGCCGTTCGGGGTGCGCACCGCCACGCGATCCGCGCGGAACGTGCGCCAGGCCGACCGGTCCGTGTCCCAGCCGACCAGGTACCAGCGGCGACCCCACGACACGAGCCGGTGCGGCTCGACCGAACGGCGGGACGCACTTCCGTCGTGACTCACGTAGTCGAAGCGCAGCGTTTCGGCCGCGCGGATCGCCGCCGACACCGCCGTCAGCACCGCCGGGTCCACCACCGGCCCGCGGACCGGCAGCGACAGCAGGCTCGCTTCCAACGCCGCGACGCGGTGCCGCAGCCGCGCCGGCAGCAATCGCGAAAGCTTGCTCAAAGCCCGCTGCGACGCCTCTGTCGAACCGGACGACGTGTGCAGGGCGATCGTCACCGCGACGGCTTCGTCGTCGTCCAGCAGCAGCGGGGGCAGCTCGGCTCCCGCGCCGAGTCGGTAGCCGCCGACCGGGCCCATCGCCGCGTGCACCGGGTAGCCCAGCTCACGCAGGCGGTCGACGTCCCGCCGCACCGTCCGCGTGGTCACGTTCAACCGCGCGGCCAGCTCCGTGCCGGACCAGTCCCGGTGCATCTGCAGCAGCGACAGGAGCCGGAGCAGCCGGCCAGGGGTTTCCCGCATGCCACAAGCTTCTCAGACGACTAGGACCGGAACTGTCCTACACGCGCGGGAGGGTGCCGAAATGGATCCCTTCCGCATCGACGTCCCGCAGACCGACCTCGACGAGCTCCGCCACCGGCTCGCCCGCACCCGCTGGCCCGGCGAGCTGCCCGGCGCCGGCTGGGACTACGGCGTCAGCGAGCCCTACCTGGCCGAGCTCGTGGAGTACTGGCAGACCGGGTACGACTGGCGGGCCCAGGAAGCCCGGCTCAACGCGTTCCCGCAGTTCACCACCACGATCGACGGCCAGCGCGTGCACTTCCTGCACGCCCGCTCCCCCGAACCGGACGCGACGCCGCTGATCCTGACCCACGGCTGGCCGAGCACGGTCGCCGACTTCCTCGACATCCTCGGCCCGCTCACCGACCCGCGCGCACACGGCGCCGATCCGGCGGACGCGTTCCACGTCGTCGCGCCGTCGGTGCCGGGCTTCGCCTTCTCCGGCCCGACGACCGAGCGCGGCTGGACCACGCGCCGGACGGCCCGGGCGTGGGCCGAGCTGATGCGGCGGCTCGGCTACGAGCGCTACGGCGCCCAGGGCGGCGACTTCGGCAGCATCGTCTCGCCCGAACTGGGCCGGACCGCGCCGGAGTCGGTGCTCGGCGTGCACGTCAACGCCGTCGCCAACGCCGGTGTCCCGACCGCGCCCGGCGACCTCGACCGGCTGTCCGAAGAGGACCGGAAGCGGGCGCGGGAGAACGAAGCGTGGTGGTACGGCCATTCCGGCTACGCCACGCAGATGGCCACGCGGCCGCAGACGCTCGCCTACGCGCTCAACGACTCCCCCGCCGGCCAGCTGGCGTGGAACCTCGAGTGGTTCGTGGACTGGGACCCGGCGACGACGAACCAGACGCCGGTGGACCGCGACGCGATCCTGACGAACGTGACGATCTTCTGGCTCACCGGCACCGCCGGCTCGGCCGCGCGCCTCTACCTGGAGGCGGGCCAGGACGGCTGGGGCGAACGGCCGGAACCGTCCGGCGTGCCGACGGCGGTGGCGAACTTCCGCGGCGACCACGCGCTCCGCGGCCTGGCGGCGCTGTCCAACACGATCACTCGCTGGACGGAGTACGACACGGGCGGGCACTTCGCGTCCCTGCAGGCACCGGAGGAACTGGTGCGCGACATCCGGGAGTTCTTCCGCGACCTCTAGTCCACAGTGGACACGGCACCCGAACGTCGCTTCGGCACCGCGCCGTCGAGCAACGGCCGCAGCTCCGCGACCACCGTGTCCAGGGGGGCGACGTCCTGGTGCGCCCGCGCCAGGACGATCGCGCCCTCCAGCGCGCTGAGCATCAGCACCGCCAGCGACTCGCTGCGCGCGCCGGGCACACCCAGCTCCGAAAGGGCCGCCGCGACCGGGCGCTGCCAGCCGTCGAACGCCTTGCCGGCCGCTCGGCGCAGGTCGTCGCTGGTGGCCGCGGTGTCGGCGACCGTCGCGACCAGCGGGCAGCCCGCGTCGTAGCCCTGCGCCGTGAACTCGTCGCGCCACTGCGCGGCCATCGCCTCGAAGAGCTTGCCGGGCGTCGGGTCCTCGAGCTTCGCCGTGACGCGCGCGACGCGCCGGGCCGCGTAGTCCCCCGCCCACTCGACCGCTTCGGCGATCAGCTGGTCCTTACCGCCGGGGAAGTAGTGCTGCAGGGACCCCCGCGGCGCTTCGGCGTGCGCGACCACGTCCCGCATGCCGGTCGCCCCGACACCGTGGATCCGCACCAGCTGCGCGGCGCTGAGCACCATCCGCTCGCGCGGCGTCCTCGTCATCGGCTGCCTCCTTCATGACGTCCGTCATGGTAGCCCAGTCCGGCACGACCAGGGTGAAGTCCCGCTCGCCGCGCTCGTAGCCGGGCACCGGCCGGAATCCCTGGCGCAGCAACAGCGCTTCGGCTCCCGCGTTGCCCGCCCAGACGGTGCCGCGCACCGTCCAGCCGGGGAACTTCCCCGAAACCCAAAGCCAGCGGGCCAGCGCGCTCCCGATCCCCTGTCGCTGCCACGGATCCGCGACGAGGATCCCGAGCTCGGCCTCGCCCGGGGTCACCGCGACGAAGTTGAGCAGCCCCACCGGCACGCCGGCGCGGGTGGCCAGCAGAGCGGGTGCCCCGGCGAGCAGGAACCGGCCGTACCGCCGGAAGACCTCGCCCGGCTCGGCCGGGCCGCCCATCATGAAGCGCCGCCGGAGGCTGTCCGGCGAGCAGGCCGCGACGAGCGCGGCCACGCGCTCCCGGTCCGCCGGGTGGTCACCCAGCTCCCGGATCTCTATGACAGCTGTCATAGCCCCATCAGAGCACAATGCGACGCGAACCACACTATGACAGCCATCATAGATCGACGGCGCCGCACGAGCCCGCGACCACGCGGATGAGCTGGAGCTGGGAAGACGTCCCGGGACCGGCGGGAGGAATGACCACTCCCCTCCGTAATTAATGTATAGCGCACCCCCGGGCTTGCGGCAAGACCCCGGTTGTGCCGCACAATTCTCGACCGAAGCCACAACCTGCGGAAACGCGGGGATTTCAAGGGGGTCTTTTGACTGACGTGATCATCGCCGGCGCGGGACCGACCGGCGTGATGCTGGCGGCCGAACTCCGGCTGCACAACGTCGACGTGCTCGTGCTGGAACGGGACGCGGAGCCGACGAAGGTCGTCCGCGCGCTCGGCCTGCACGCGCGCAGCATCGAAGTGATGGATCAGCGGGGGCTGCTGGAGCGGTTCCTCGAACGGGGCACGAATTACCCGGTCGGTGGATTTTTCGCCGGCATCCAGAAGCCGCCGCCGGAGAGGCTCGACACCGCGCACGGCTACACGCTGGGCATCCACCAGCCCGTCATCGACCGGCTCCTCACCGAGCACGCGCTCGAGGCCGGCGCCGAGATCCGGCGCGGCTGCGAGGTGACCGGGCTCGAGCAGGACGGCGAAGGCGTCACGGTCGAGCTGTCCGACGGGACGCGGCTGCGGGCGCGCTACCTCGTCGGCTGCGACGGCGGCCGCAGCACCGTGCGCAAGCTGCTCGGCGTCGGCTTCCCCGGCGAGCCCAGCCGGATCGAGACGCTGCTGGGCGAGGTGGAGGTGACCGCCTCGCGGGAGGAGATCGACACCGCGAACGTCGAGGTCCGCAAGACCCAGAAGCGGTTCGGCTTCATGCCCGTGGAAGGCGGCACCTACCGCGTCGGCGTCCCCGCCGAGGGGGTCGCCGAGGACCGCCGCACCCCGCCGACGCTGGACGAGCTCAAGGAGCAGCTGCGCAAGACCGCCGGGACCGACTTCGGCGTGCATTCGCCGCGCTGGCTCTCCCGGTTCGGGGACGCCACCCGGCAGGCCGAACGCTACCGCGTGGGCCGGGTGTTCCTCGCCGGCGACGCGGCGCACGTCCACCCGCCGGTCGGCGGGCAGGGGCTCAACCTGGGCGTCCAGGACTCGTTCAACCTGGGCTGGAAGCTGGCCGCCGCCGTGAACGGGTGGGCGCCGGACGGGCTGCTGGACAGCTACGAGTCCGAACGGCACCCGGTGGCCGAGGACGTGCTGAACAACACCCGCGCGCAGATGGAGCTGATGCTGCTCGAACCGGGCCCGCAGGCGGCCCGCCGGCTGCTCGCGGAGCTGATGGACTTCGAGGAGGTCAGCCGGTACCTCACCGAGAAGATCATCGCGATCGGGATCCGCTACGACTTCGGCGAGGGCCATGCCCTGCTGGGCCGGCGCCTGCGAGACGTCCAGCTCAAGCAGGGCCACCTCTACGGGCTGCTGCACGCGGGACGCGGCCTGCTGCTCGACCAGACCGGCACGCTTTCGCCGGCCGGCTGGGAAGACCGGGTCGACCACGTCGTCGACGTCAGCGAGGAGCTGGACGTGCCCGCGGTGCTGCTGCGCCCGGACGGGCACGTCGTCTGGGCCGGGGAAGACGGCACGGACCTGCCCGGTGCGCTGCGGAAGTGGTTCGGCGCGCCCGCCGCCTGAAACGCTGTCGTCCGAGAACGAAGAGGGAAATTGTCTCAGGGGTACGAAGAAGAACTGCGGTCCGAACGCGACCACGTCGCCGGGCTGTACGCGCGGCTCGACGCCGAGCGCGCGCGGGTGAAGGGCGAGTACGAGGCGGCGCTCGGCGGCAAGGGCGTGGGCGCCATGGAACGGGACGTCGGCGTGCGCTCGCTCGGCCGGCAGGTGAAGCGGCTGGACGTCGTCGACAACGGGCTGTGCTTCGGGCGGCTGGACGCCGCGTCCGGCGAACAGTCCTACATCGGCCGGATCGGGCTGTTCGACGAGGACGACGAGTACCGGCCGGTGCTGCTCGACTGGCGCGCGCCGGCGGCCCGCCCGTTCTACACCGCCACCGGCGCGAACCCGGAGGACATGCGCCGGCGCCGCCAGTTCCACACGCGCGGGCGTCAGGTCCTCGGGTTCACCGACGAGGACCTCGGCCGCCCGGACGGGGACGCGCGGGGCGACGCGGCGCTGCTCGCGGCGGTCAACGCGCCGCGCGGGGAGGGGATGCGCGACATCGTCGCGACGATCCAGGCCGAGCAGGACGAGATCATCCGGCTCGACCACCCGGGGGTGCTGGTGATCGAGGGCGGCCCGGGCACCGGGAAGACCGTCGTGGCGCTGCACCGCGTCGCCTACCTGCTCTACACCCAGCGCGAGCGGATGGAACGCCACGGCGCGCTGGTGGTCGGGCCGAACCCGGCGTTCCTGAACCACATCGGGCGCGTCCTGCCGTCGCTGGGCGAGACCGACGTCGTGTTCACGACCACCGGCGACCTCGTGCCCGGGCTGCACGTCACCGCCGAGGACGCGCCGGAAGCCGCGCGGCTCAAGGGGTCGCTGAAGATCCTCGACGTGCTGAAGGCGGCGGTCGCCGACCGGCAGCGGCTGCCCGCCGAGCCGGTGCCGATCGAGCTGAAGGACGTCACGGTCCGGATCGACGCCGAAACCGCGGAGTGGGCCCGGCAGGAGGCGCGCGACAGCGGGCTGCCGCACAACGAAGCCCGCGCCGTGTTCACCGACATCGTCACCTACGTGCTCACCGAACGCGCGATCGGCCGGATCGGCAAGGGCTGGCTGAGCCGGGACGACCGCGACGAGTGGGAAAGCATGCGGAAGGGCCTGCTCGAAGACCTCGCGGGCGACGAGAAGTTCACCGCCGCGCTCGACGAGCTGTGGCCGATCCTGACGCCCGAAGGCGTGTTGTCCTCGCTGTACACCTCGTCCGAGCGGCTGCGGGCGGCCGGCGCGGATCCCGCGCTGCTGCGCACCGACGGCGCGGCGTGGACGGTGTCGGACGTGCCGCTGCTCGACGAGCTGGTCGACCTGCTGGGCCGCGACAAGACGGCCGAGAAGGCCGCGGAAAAGGCCGCCGCGCGGGAGCGGAAAGCCGAGGCCGAATACGCCGCGGGCGTCTTCGAGACGATGAAGCTGGACCGGGAGGAGATGGACGAAGACGTCATGCTGTCCGCCGAAAACCTCCTCTACGCCGAGGACCTGGCGGACCGGTTCGTCGAGGTCGACACGCGCACGCTGGTCGAACGCGCCTCGGCGGACCGGGACTGGACCTACCGGCACGTCGTCGTCGACGAGGCCCAGGAACTGTCCGAAATGGACTGGCGGGTGCTGATGCGGCGCTGCCCGGGGCGGTCGTTCACGGTGGTGGGCGACCTCGCCCAGCGCCGGTCGGCGGCCGGAGCGCGGGCGTGGGACGCGATGCTGGCGCCGTACGTCGCCGGCCGCTGGGTGTACCGGTCGCTGACGGTCAACTACCGCACGCCGGCGGAGATCATGGCCGTCGCGGCGTCGGTCCTGGCCGGGTTCGCACCGGACGTCAAGCCGCCCGAGTCGGTGCGCGCGTGCGGCGTCCCGCCGTGGTCGCGGCAGGTCACCGGGGACGAGCGGGCGGCGGCGATCGAGGAGTTCGTCCGGGACGAGGCCGGACGGGAAGGCACCAGCGTGGTGATCGGGCCGCCCGGGACGCCGGGCGCGGTGCCGGCGTCGCAGACGAAGGGCCTGGAGTTCGACGCCGTCCTGGTGGTGGAGCCGGCGGCCATCCTCGCCGACAGCGCGGCCGACCTCTACGTGGCGCTCACCCGGGCGACGCAGCGGCTCGGCGTCCTGCACGAGGGTCCGTTGCCGGCCGAGCTGACCGGGCTCGCCGAGGTCGTCCGGAGCTAGCGACGGTTCGCCGGTGGGGAGCGCGGGTAAATTGCCGTCGCCCGCGCTCCCCCACCGCGAAAGGCGTCCCGATGCAGCTCTACGCCGAACGGCCGGTCCGCCGCACCGCCCAGCTCGTCAGCGACCTGCTCGCCCTGCTGGTCGTGATCATCGCGGTATGGCTGGGGACGTCGGTGTACGACCAGGTGATGAAGCTGCGGGCGCCCGGCGACGGGCTCGTCGACGCGGGAACGGGGCTGCGGGGGACGTTCGACTCGGCCGCGAACTCGGCCGGCGGCATCCCGCTCATCGGCGACGGGCTGGCGAAGGCGCTCCACGGCGGGTCGGACGTCGGCACCAAGCTCGTGGACTCCGGCCGGTGGCAGATCGAGGCGGTGGAGAACCTAGCGTGGTGGATGGCGGTGGTGATCATCGCGCTGCCGGTGCTGGCGCTGGTGGTGACGTGGTTGCCGCTGCGCTGGAAGTTCACCCGCCGGGCGTCGGCGGCGGCGCGGTTGCGCGAGCTCGGGGACGAGGGCCTGGACCTGCTGGCGCTGCGGGCCCTGGCCACCCAGCCCCTGCGACGGCTGGCGTCGGACGGCAAGGTCGCGACCGGGTGGCGGGAGCGGGACCGCGACATCATCGAGAAGCTGGCCGGCCGCGAACTGGCGAGCCACGGCCTGGTGCCCTGAGCCGAACCGTCTTGAATGAGTCATTCAGGTCTCGGGAGGTCCTGAATGAAGCTTCTATGTCAAGTTGCTGCTTGTAGCTGGTGTTGGTGGTCGGTGAGCAGGGCCCGGTAGATGGCGTTGGTGAGGTG
>NZ_JBFBBQ010000154.1:0-12504 GCF_040682775.1 Amycolatopsis sp. NPDC051106
CTTGGTTGCGTTGAACGCACCGAAGGCCGCCTTGGGTGCGTTCAACGCACCGAAGGCCACATTGGGGCGCTTGGCACTTTCCGGCGCCGGGGGCTTTGAAGATGCGGGGACTTTGTGTTACAAAGTTCGTAGCGACTTTGCGTTGCAAAGTCCACGAACGAAAGGAGAGCGCCATGACTGGGGGACCGGCGTTCGCGCTCCACGGCCTGACCAAACGGTTCGGGCCCGTCACCGCCGTCGGCGGGGTGTCCGTCGAGGTCGCGCGCGGTGAGGTCGTCGCGCTGCTCGGGCCGAACGGCGCGGGCAAGTCGACCACCGTCGACATGCTGCTGGGCCTGACCAAGCCGGACGCGGGGGAGGTCACCGTCGCCGGGGGCAGTCCGCGCGAGGCCGTCGACCGCGGGCTTCTCGGCGCCATGATGCAGAACGGCGCGCTGCTCGGGGACGCCACCGTCGGCGAGATCGTCGACCTCGTCGTCTCCACGCACGCGAAGCCGCTGCCCGCCGCCGAGGTGATCGCCCGGGCCGGCCTCGAAAAACTCGTCAAGCGCCGCTGCGGCAAGCTCTCGGGCGGCGAACGCCAGCGCGTCCGGTTCGCGCTCGCCCTGGCCGGCAACCCGGACCTGCTCGTCCTCGACGAGCCCACCGCCGCGATGGACGTCGACGGCAGGCGGGCGTTCTGGGCGGCCATCCGCGAGTTCGCCGGCACCGGCCGGACCGTGCTGTTCGCGACGCACTACCTCGCCGAGGCCGAGGACTACGCCGATCGCGTCGTGCTGCTGCGCCACGGCACCGTCGTCGCCGACGGCCCGGTCGCCGAGGTCCGGGCCGCGGTGTCCGGGCGGGTGCTCAAGGCCGTCGTGCCGGACGCCACCGAGACCGACCTGGCGCGGCTGCCCGGCGTCACGACCGTCCAGCTGCGCGCCGGCCGCGCGGAGCTCGCCTGCGCCGACTCCGACGCCGCGATCCGCGCGTTGCTGGCGAAGTACCCGCGGGCCGCCGACATCGAAATCACCGCGCTGGGCCTCGAAGAGGCCTTCCTGGCGCTCACCGCCGAGGAGGTCGCGGCGTGAACACGACGTACCTGAGCCTGGAGATCAAGCGGATCGTCCGGAGCCCGCAGTTCACGATCTTCACCATCGGCATGCCGGTGGCCATGTTCCTGCTGTTCGGGTCGATCTTCGGCAAGCTCGTCGCGCCGAACGGCCTGCCGGCGGACGTCCAGACCATGATCAACCTTGCCGCGTACGGCGCCAGCGGCGGCGCCCTGTTCACCGGCACCCGTGTCGCGCAGGAACGGACCGACGGCTGGCAGCGTCAGCTGCGCCTGACGCCGATGCGCGGCCCCGGCTACCTCGTCGTCAAGGTCATCTCGGCGATGGCGGTCGCGCTGCCGGTGCTCGTGGTGGTGTTCGTCGCGGGCCTGGCGATGGGCGTGCAGATGAGCGCCGCGCAGTGGGGCCTGGTGCTGGTGTCGCTGTGGCTCGGCGTGCTCCCGTTCGCGGTGCTCGGCCTGGCCATCGGCCTGTTCGGCAAGGGCGACACGGTCGGCGCGGTCACCGGCGCGCTGATGATGCCGCTGGGCATGCTCGGCGGCCTGTGGATCCCGCTCTACGTCCTCCCGGACTGGATGGCGACGCTCGCGCACTTCTTCCCGACGTACTGGCTCGGCCGGCTCGGCCTCGAACCCCTGGCCCACGCCGGCGGGCTGGGGCTCGCGGTGCTGGTGCTCGCCGGCTGGCTGGTCGTGCCCGCGCTGGTGGTCGTGCGCCGGTTCCGGCTGGACACGGCCAGGCTGTGAATGCGTGTTAACTTCCGTGCAGCGATGCGGGGTCTGCACGGCAGGAGGGCGGGACAGGTGGACGACGAGCCGATGTCGGCGGAGGAGTCGCTGAACCTGATCGCCCAGCAGAACCGGCGGACCCGCCGGGAACTGGGCGGAGGCCCCGCGCGCATGCTCGCCGCGTGGGCCTTCGCCTGGATCGTGGGCTGGGGCTTCACGTACTTCGCGACGCGGACCGAGAACGTGCCCGGCTGGCTCGGCGGGGTGGTCGTCGCGGTGCTGTTCGTCGCCGCGATGGTCTACACCGGCGTGGTCAGCGCGCGGGCCGGGCGAGGGATCCGCGGCCCGTCCAAGACCGTCGGCGCGATGTACGGCTACAGCTGGGCGCTCTCGTCCGTCGGGCTGACCGTGATCGACATCCGGATCACGCAGTTCGGCTCGCTGTCCTCCGACCAGGTGTCGCTGCTGTGGTCCGGGACCTGGCTGCTGCTGACCGGCGTGCTCTACCTCACCGGCGGCATGCTCTGGCAGGACAAGCTGATGTACGGCCTCGGCGCGTGGATGATCGTCTCCGCCGGGCTCAGCGTGGTGGTCGGCTTCCCGGCGAACTTCCTCGTGCTGGCGGTCTGCGGCGGGGGCGGGTTCCTGCTCGGCGCGATCGTCTACTTCGCGCGCGAGAAGTCCGGGCGCCGATGAGCGAACTGCCCCAGCTCGACCCGGTCATCCACGCCCAGGCGCGGCTGCGGGTCACGGTCGCGCTCGCCGGGCTGCACACCGGCGACCAGATCACCTTCCCGCGCCTGCAGCAGCTCCTGGACATGACCGCCGGCAACCTCTCGACGCACCTGCGCAAGCTCGAAGACGCCGAGTACGTCGAGATCACCAAAGCCTACGAGCACCGCACGCCGGTCACCCTGGTCCGGCTGACCGCGGCCGGGCGCGCGGCGTTCGAGAGCTACACCAAGGCGCTGCACCAGCTGCTGGACGCCACCGGCGGGGACTGACGTGGCCCGCTGGGTCATCCACCTCGACCTGGACGCCTTCTACGCGTCGGCCGAGCAGCTCACCCGCCCGACGCTGGCGGGACGTCCCGTGCTCGTCGGCGGCACCGGGCCACGCGGCGTCGTCGCGGGCGCCAGCTACGAGTCCCGGGCGTTCGGCATCAAGTCGGCGATGCCGATGGCGCAGGCGCGGCGGCTGCTCCCGGCCAACGGCGTGATCGTGCCGCCGCGGTTCCGCGTCTACGAGCGGCTCAGCCAGGAGGTCTTCGCCGTCGTCACGGCGGTGGCGCCGGTGCTGGAGAAAATCTCCCTGGACGAAGCGTTCGCCGAACCGCCTTCGCTCGTGGGTGCGTCGCTGGAAGAGGTGACTTCTTTCTGCGCTTCGCTGCGGTCACGGATCCGTGAGGAGACGGGCCTGGTGGCGTCGATCGGCGCGGGCAACGGCAAGCAGATCGCCAAGATCGCCTCCGACGAAGCCAAGCCGGACGGCCTGCTCGTCGTGCCGCAGGGGACCGAACGCGAGTTCCTCGCGCCGCTGCCAGTGCGCGCGCTGTGGGGGATCGGCCCGGTCGCCGAAGGGAAGCTGCGGTTCATCGGCGTCCAGACGCTCGGGCAGCTCGCGGCGCTGTCCGAACAGGACGCGGTGGCCACGCTGGGCGGCGTCGTCGGCCGCGACCTGCGGCGGCTCGCGACGGGGTTCGACGACCGCCCGGTGGCCGACCGCGGCGAGACGAAGCAGGTCAGCGCCGAGACGACGTTCGACACCGATATCAAAGACCTGGCGACGCTGCGCGCGGAGGTGCGGCGGATCGCGGTGGGCGCGCACCAACGGCTGGTCAAGGCCGAGCGCGTGGCCCGCACGGTGGTGATCAAGCTGCGGCACACGGACATGCACACGGTGACCCGCTCGGAGACGATCTCCGCGCCCACGGACGACCTGGCCGAGCTGGCGGCGGTGGCGGAGCGGCTGCTGCTCGACCCGGCGGAGTTCGGCGGGATCCGCCTGGCCGGAGTCGCCTACAGCGGGCTGTCGGTGCCGCACCAGGACGCGCTGTTCAGCCTGGCGGCCCCTTCGACACCCACGACGTCGACAGTGGTTTCTTCCGCGCCGGCGCCGCCGGTGGCTCCGCCTTCGGAGTGGCGGCAGGGCGACGACGTCGTCCACTCCGACTACGGAACGGGCTGGGTCCAAGGCGCGGGCCACGGCCGCGTGACGGTCCGCTTCGAGCACCGTTCCTCAGGCCCCGGCTCCGCCCGCACCTTCCCCCAGACCGATCCCGCCCTGACCCGCGGCGACCCCGGCGACTGCCTGAAGTAGCGCCCCAAGGCGGCCTTGGTTGCGTCAGACGCACCCAAGGTGGCCTTCGGTGCGTCTGACGCACCGAAGGCCACATTGGGGCGTTGGGGACCTACTCGGCCGCGCAGCCTTGGAGCTTGGCCACTTCCTGGCCCGCCAGGAGGAACGCGCCCACGCCGTAAGCGGCGGTGTCGGTCGGGCGAGCTGTCGCCGGGCGGTCGCCGACCGGCTGGACGTAGCCGACCTTGCCGTCCGCCTGCAGGGCCTTCGTCGACAGCGCCGTCCACGCCTTGTCCACCACCGGCCGGAACCGCTTCGCGTCGAGGATGCCCGCCGAGATGCCCCAGCCGATGCCGAACGTGAAGAATGCCGTGCCGCTCGTCTCCGGGCCGCCGTGGTCCCACGGGTTCAGCAGGTCCGAATTCCAGAAGCCGTCACGACGCTGCAGCAGGGACAAGGAGAAGGCCATCTTCTTGTAGACCCGCAGGTATTCCGCGCGGTGCGGGTCGTCCGCGGGCAGGGCCTGCAGCACCTTCGTCAACGCCGCCAGGGCCCAGCCGTTGCCGCGCGACCAGAACACGCCCGAGCCGGTGAACCGCGCGTCGCGGTACCACAACCCCGTGAACTCGTTGAACAGCTTGTGCTCCGACGACTTGAACAGCTGATCCATAGCGTCCACATAGGACGGATCGTGGTCGATCACGCTCATCCGCGCGAACGACGGCATCGCCATGTTCAGCGCGTCGACGTAGTTCCAGTAGTCGCGGTGCCCGGCCTGCACCGACGCGACCTCGTCGCGGATCCGCGTGCGGATCGAATCGAGCGAGATCTCCGGGTGGAAGTACGTGTACAGGTCCAGGTACGCCTCGCCGGCGGCCTGGTTGTCCGGGAAGAACGGCCGTTTCGGATCGAGCGGCAGCTGGTAGCCGTTCGCCTGCGCCCACGGCAGCGTCTTGTGGTTCGACTGGCCGGTGGTCCGGACCAGCGCGAGGTTGCCGACGTGGAACGTCGCGTTCTGCCAGTCCGGGGCGTCCAGGTTCGTCCCGTTGGTCACCCAATAGTTGCCCGCGGCGACCATCTGGTCGGAAACAGCGCACTCGGCGGCGGCCGCGAGAGCCACCGGCGCTGTGAACAGCCCGCCGGCCACCGCCGCGGCCGCGAGCACGCCGAAGCCACGAATACCCGGGAAACGCATGGGAGCGTCCTCCTCAGCACGTCATGGCGGCGGGTGGGTCGCAGCGAGTGTTCAGGGTTCCCGGTGGACGTGTCAAGGTGCCGGTGAGCGGTACGGCGCAACGGTTTCCAGCAACCGGCGCGACGCGGATTCGGCCCCGTCGGCGTTCTTCGCCAGCACCAGCGTCAGTACGCGGGAGTGCGCGACGAGCTCCAGCGGTTCGCCGTGCGCCCGCAGCGCCGCCACGACCGGGACGTGCAGCTGGGCGATCAGCGCGTTGCCGGACGCGCGGATCAGCGCCGCGTGGAACCGTGAATCGGCGGCCCGAAACGCTTCCGCGTCGGCGCGTTCGACCGCGTCCGCCATCAGTTCGTACGCCGCGGCCATCGCGGACAGCTCGTCGGGACGTCGGTGCTGCGCGGCCATCCGCGCCGCCTGCGGCTCGATCGCCAGCCGCAGCTCCGCCAGCTCACGCAGGTGCCGGGGCCGGTCGGGACCGTTGACGCGCCAGCCGATGACGTCCGGGTCGATCGCGTCCCACGCGTCGGGCGGCAGCGTCCACGTGCCGACGCGCGGCCGCGCGGTGACCATGCCCTTGGACTCCAGCACCCGCAGTGCCTCGCGGACCACGGTCCGGGAAGCGGAGAAGCGGCGGCCGAGTTCCTCGGGGACGAGCGGCTGCCCGTCCCCGAGGACGCCTTCCACGATGAGCCTGCCCAGCTCGTCCACTATCCGGGCGTGGAGGCTCACCCGCTACTCGGGCAGGCCGACGCGGCGCTCTCCGCTGCGCAGCTGCTGCAGCACGACCGCGATCACGAGCAGGGCGCCGTGGGCGACGTTCTGCCAGAACGGGTTGATGCCCAGCCCGGACATGCCGTTGTCGAGCACGCCCAGGATGATCACCGCGAGCACCGTGGAGATGATCGACCCGCGGCCGCCCTTGAGCATCGTGCCGCCGAGCGCCGCGCCGGTGACGGCCTGCAGCTCCAGGCCTTCGGACCCGGACACCGGCTGGCCGGAGCCGGTGCGCGCGGTGATCAGCACGCCCGCGACCGCCGCGACCACGCCGGCCAGCGCGTACACGCCGATGATGTACCGGTTGATGTTGATGCCGGCCAGCCGCGCGGCGGTGTCGTTGCCGCCGATGGCGTAGACGTTGCGGCCGATGTCGGTGTACTTCAGCAGGAAGTGCAGCAGCGCCGCGACGATGAGGAACACCCACACCAGCGCCGGCAGGCCCGCGATCGCGCCCTTGGCCAGGAAGATGAACAGGTCGTCGCCGCCGGTGTAGCCCTGCGACTTGCCGTCCGAGATGACCTGCGCGACACCCTTGTAGGTGGCGAGCATGGCCAGCGTCGCGACCACCGGGTTGACCCGGCCGAAGATGATGATCATGCCGTTGATCAGGCCGCACAGGATGCCGATGCCGACCGCGGCGAGGATCCCGACCTCGGCGTTGCCGGTCGAGGTGAACACCATCGCCGAGACGACCGAGGCGAGCCCGGCCATCGAGCCGACCGAGATGTCCAGCGCGCCCAGGATGATCACCAGGGTCTGGACCAGGGCCAGCAGCCCCATGATGGTGATCGCGCTGCCGATCAGCAGCAGGTTGTTGGTGCGGAAGAAGTTCTCGTTCAGCACCGACAGCAGGATCACCAGCGCGATGAGCGTGATGATGAGGCTGGAGTTCTGCACGCCGATGCCGGTGAGCACGCGGCGGAACACGGACGGCTGCTGCGGCGCTCCGGGATCTTGGGTGGCCTTCTCCTGCGTGGGCGTACTCATGCGCCGATCTCCTGCTGCTCTTCTACGGCTGGTTCGGTTTCGGGGATGGCGAGGGTCAGCACGGCTTCCTCGGTCGCTTCTTCGCGGCTGATCTCGCCGGCCAGGCGCCCGGCGCGCATCACGAGGATGCGGTCGGCCAGCGTCAGCACCTCGGGCAGGTCGGACGAGATGACCAGCAGCGCGATGCCTTCCGCGGCGAGGCCGTCGATGATCCGGTAGATCTCCGCTTTCGCGCCGACGTCGACGCCGCGGGTCGGCTCGTCGAGGATCAGCAGCTTCGGCCGCCGCGCGAGCCAGCGCGCGAGGACGGCCTTCTGCTGGTTGCCGCCGGACAGCTTGCGGACTTCCTGCTCCATCGACGGCGTCCGCACGCGAAGCTCGCGTACGTACTCCTCGACGAGCGCGCGTTCCTTCGCGCGCTTTACTACGCGGAAGCGGCGAAGGCGGTCCAGCACCGAGATGGAGATGTTGTCGCGGACGGACCGCTGCATGAGCAACGCGTCCGTCTTGCGCTCTTCGGGCGCGAAGCCGATGCCTGCTTTGACGGCGTCACCCGGGTTGTGCGCGCGCAGCCGTTTCCCGTCGAGCTCGACGGTGCCCGACCGGATCGGCAGGTCGGCGACGATCGCCCGGGCCAGCTCGGAGCGTCCGGCGCCGACCAGCCCGGCCAGGCAGACGACCTCGCCCGCCCGGACCTCCAGGGAGATGCCGGTGACGTCGTCGGTCGTGACGTCGTCGAGCTTCAGCACGACGTTGCCGGTCTCTTGGGTGACGCGGCGTTCGAGCGCCGAGAGGTCGCGGCCGATCATCATCCGGACCAGGCTCGGCTCGTCGGTTTCCGCGGCTTGCTGGACGCCGACGAGCTTGCCGTCGCGCAGCACCGCGACGCGGTCGGCGAGCCGGAAGATCTCCTTCATCCGGTGCGAGACGTAGACGACGGCGACCCCGTTGTCGCGCAGCCGCCCGATCAGCCGGAACAGCGCGTCCACCTCGTGCTCGGACAGCGACGACGTCGGCTCGTCGAAGGCGATCACCTTCGGCGGGGTGGCCGCGGTGAGCACGCGCAGGATCTCGACGATCTGGCGCTGGGCGGCCGACAGCGCGACGCCGAGCGTCGCCGGGTTGAGCACGCCTTCGAAGCCGTACTCGGCGAGCGCGTCCTGCGTGGCCTTCAGGAGCGTGCGGCGGTTGAAGACCCGCGCCTTGGCGGGGAGTTCGCCGACGAAGACGTTCTCCGCCACCGAAACGTGCGGGATGATCTCGGGTTCCTGGTAGATCACGCGGACCCCGGCGGCCATCGCCGCGCGCGGGGTGTCGAAGGTGATCTCGCTGCCGTCCAGGAGGAGCCGGCCGTCGTCGGGGCCCTGGTCGCCGGAGAGGACGCGCAGCAGCGTCGACTTCCCGGCGCCGTTCTCGCCCATCAGCGCGAGCACCTCACCGGAGCGGATCTCCAGCGAGACGTCGTCGAGGGCGGTGACCCCGGAGAAGCGCTTGCCGATGCCCTCGACGGCGAGTGCGGGAGCAGAGCTGGACATGGTCGCCCTTCGAGCGGTGGACCCCCGGCCCGCACTTTCACGTGAAAGTGCGGGCCGGGGAGTTCGGTCAGGTGCAGTTGACGCCGGCCTGCTTGTAGTTGTCCTTGTTGACGATCGTGGTCTTCGCGATCGTCTCCGCGGGCAGCTCCTTGCCGTTCTTCACCTTGTCCACCAGCACCTGGATCGCCGAGCGGCCGACCTCGGCGCCGGAGATGTAGAGCGCGGACTTGTTGCCGGTGTCCTTGCCGGCCGCCCAGTCCTTGCAGTCCAGGTAGGCGCCGAGCCCGACACCGATGATGTTGTTCGCTGCGACGCCGGAGTTGGCCAGCGCGGTCACGACGCCGGTCTCGTTCTCGTCGTTGCAGCCCCAGACGACCCAGTGCTTGACGCCCGGGTTGGAGCCGATCACCGCGCCGGAGCGGTTCTGCGCGTCGACCGGCGAGTTGTCCGTGCCGACGTCGATCACCTGGACGCCGGGGTCACCGGCCTTCGCGAACGCGGCCTTCGCGGCGTTGACGCGGTCGGTGCAGACGGAGAGGTCCTGCTTGTACGCGCTGATGATCTTCGTGTCGGCGGCGGTCCAGCCGGCGGCCTTGAACAGCTTCCCGGCCTCGGTGCCGACCGAGTCGCCCATCTGGCTGCCGTTGAAGCCGACGAACGGGGCCTTCGCGCCGGTGCCGTCCTTGATGACGTCGTCGGAGGCGATGATCGGGATGCCCGCGCTCTTCGCCTTGTCGATGACCTGCGGGCCGATGGCCTGGTCGGGGACGACGATGGCGACGCCGTTCGCGCCCTGCGCGACCGCGGCGTCCAGCTCGGTGATCGCCTTGTTGGCGTCTTGGCCGAGGTTGACGACCTTGAGCTCGACGCCGAGCTCCTTCGCTTTCTCCTGCGCCCCCTGCGCCTGCTCGACGAAGTACTGCTGGTCACCCTGTTTCTGCAGGTAGTAGAGGGTGATCTTGCCGTTGGCGGGCGCCGACTGCTGCGGGGCGGCGGTGTCTTTGCCGGACGAGCACGAAGCCATCAAGGCACCGGAAATCAAACAACAACCAACAACGCTCCAGGTGCGGAACCTGTGCGAGTGTGGGGACATCGTTGCTCCCAAGGAGGCCGGAGTTCGAGTGGCGCGTGGGGGCGCCGTTGGGTGACTCGTATTACAAAACACCCGTTCGTGGAGCGTCAAGCCGCAGTTAGCGGAGCGACACCTACTCTCCGTAGTTGCATCGTGGCATGAACCTAGCTCATTTATCGTATTTTTTAGCCTCTGTCCTGCGCGTTGTCCGGTTTTGTCCTGTGTGAATGTTCTGATCGGTGTTGTCGACTGTGGTGGAAGTTTCCGTTGACTGGGAGGCGGCACGTGCCGGGTTCGTCCGGATGGCAGGATGGCCGGACCACAGCAGCAGGGGGACCGATGACGAAGTTCCGCGTCGCCGCGCTCGCCGCGCTCGCCGGGGTCGCCGGGGTCGCCGTTCTGGCGGCCGCGTGCAGCAGCCCGCCGCAGTCCGGTCCGGCGCCGACGCCGTTCCCGGAGGCGTCTTCTTCGGCGGAAGCGGCCCCGGACGGCTCGTTCAGCGTCGTCGCGACCGGCGACGTCCTCATCCACCCGGCGCTGACCGAGCAGGCCGAGGCCGATGGCGGCGGCAAGATCGACTACCGGCCGCTGCTCGCCGGGATCAAGCCGCTGATCTCGGGCGCCGACCTCGGGATCTGCCACCTCGAGACGCCGCTGGCGCCGGAAGGCGGGCCGTACAGCGGCTACCCGTCGTTCAGTGCGCCGCCGGAAATCGCGGACGCGCTCAAGGACACCGGCTACGACACCTGCTCGACGTCGTCCAACCACACGATCGACCAGGGCGCCGACGGCGTGAAGCGGACTTTGGACAAGCTCGACGCCACGGGCATCAAGCACACCGGCTCGGCGCGGTCGGCCGCGGAAGCGGCGAAACCGCTGGTCCTCGACGTCCACGGCGTGAAGGTCGCGCAGGTGTCGTACGCCTTCGGGTTCAACGGCATCAAGGTGCCGGCCGGAAAACCGTGGCTGGCCAACCAGATCGACGTCGACGACGTCCTGGCGTCGGCTCGCAAGGCGCGCGCGGCCGGGGCGCAGGTCGTGATCGCCAGCCTGCACTGGGGTGTCGAGTACCAGCACGACCCGACGGCCGAACAGCGGTCGCAGGCCAAGAAGCTCCTGGCGTCGGACGACATCGACCTGATCATCGGCCACCACGCGCACGTGGTCCAGCCGTTCGAGAAGATCGGCGAAAAGTGGGTCGCCTACGGGCTCGGCAACAGCGTCGCCCGCCACTCCGAACCGCGCGGCGACACGGAGGAAGGCGCGGCGGCCCGCTTCCGCTTCGTCCGCGACGGCGATCGCTGGAAGGTCGACAAGGCCGAGTACATCCCGACGTACATCAAGCTGGACGCACCGATCCGCCTTCTCGACTTGTCGACATCACCGGCATCGGCGCAGGTCACGAAGGCCTTGTCCGACACGGACAAGAACATCCTGAGCCTCGAAGCGGACAAAGACGGCCTCACCCGCCCCGGCAGGTAACCCCGGAACTCGCGTGATCACAGCCGTAACTCGCGTGATTGAAGCCGGATCTCGCGAGTTACGGCTTCAATCACGCGAGATCGGTCCCTGATCACGCGAGTTGCGGGTTCAGTGGGTGCGGGTGGTGATCAGGCGGGCCAGGGACGCCAGTTCGGCCGCCGGACGGGGGACCGGGTTCACCGCCGCCAGCTCCCGCAGTCCCTTCGCCACCAGCGCCGACGCCTGGGCCTGGCTCCACTGGCGGCCGCCGGCCTCGTCGACGAGCGTGGCCGCGAGGGCCAGCTCGATGTCGTCGAGCGGGTCGGTGCCCGAGTACAGCGCCGCCAGCTCCGCGCCGGCCGCCGTGCCGGACGACAGCGCCGTCACCACCGGCAGCGACTTCTTGCGGTTCTGCAGGTCCGAGTACACCGGCTTGCCCGTCTCGGCGGGGTCGCCCCAGATCCCCAGCAGGTCGTCGACGTGCTGGAAGGCCAGCCCGATCGCCCGGCCGAACTCGCCGAACCGCGGCACCGCCTCGGGCCGGCCGCCGAGCTGCGCCCCGAGCTCGCAGGACGCGCCGATCAGGGCCGCCGTCTTGCCGCCGGCCATCCGGACGCACTCCGCCGGCGTGACGTCGTCGCGCTGCTCGAAGTCGACGTCGGCCGCCTGACCTTCCAGCAGGTCGAGCACGCCCTGGGACAGCAGTTTCGCGCTGTCGGGCGCCAGCTGTTCGAACGCCACGCTCAGCAGCGCGTCCCCGGCGAGCACCGCGGGCCCGGTGCCGAACACCGTCCACGCCGTCGGCCGGTGCCGCCGGGTGGTGTCGCCGTCCATGACGTCGTCGTGCAGCAGCGAGAAGTTGTGCACGAGCTCGACCGCGACGGCGCCGGGCACCGCGTCCACCGGGTCGCCGCCCGCGGCTTGCGCGCACAGCAGGACGAGCGCCGGCCGCAGGGCCTTGCCGCCGTCCGCGGACGACGGCGCGCCGTGGGCGTCTTCCCAGCCGAAGTGATAGCCGGCGATCCGCCGCATCGCGTCGGGCAGCCGTTCGGCCGCGGCGCGCAGTGCCGGATCGACCAGGCTCTTGCTCCACGCGAGGACGTCGGCGAGGGGACGAGCGGCGGTCCGGGAGTCCATGGTCGTCATGAGCGGCCCACCTCGACGTCGTCCAGCACGCCGAGGGCGTCCGGGACCAAGACGGCGGCGGAGTGGTAGGCGCTGACCAGGTAGGACGTGACGGCGCGGTCGCTGATGTGCATGAACCGGACGTTGAGGCCGGGTTGGTATTGGTCGGGCAGGGATTGGGGGCGTAGGCCGATGACTCCGGCGTCGTCTTCGCCGGTGCGCAGGGCGAGGATGGAGGTGGTGCCGGTGTCGGTGATGGGGATTTTGTCGC
>NZ_JBFBBQ010000155.1:0-12425 GCF_040682775.1 Amycolatopsis sp. NPDC051106
GCCGGGGTGCTGACCGGCGGCGGCGCCCTGCCTGCCGGCGCGGGGGCGGCAGGCAGGGCGGTGGGCGGGGTGCTCGCGCTGACCGTCCTGTCCGGACTCGCCGGGGTCGCGCTGGGCGGGCTGCTGCGGCACACCGGGCTCGCCGTCGGGGTGTTCGCGGTGTGGACGTTCGTCGCCGAGACGACCCTCTCCGCGCTCACCGGCGTACCGGCGACCACGCTGCCCTTCAGCGGCACGGCGTTGTCCGCCCTGCCGGGGACCGCGGTGTTCGTCGCGCTGGTGGTGCTCGCTCTGGCAGCGACCACGTTCACCCTGGCTCGCCGTGACGGCTGATCCGGCGCGCCCTAACCTGAACACGATGAAGCGCTGGCTGAGCTGGTGGGACGGCCGGGTCGTGCTGCTCGCGCTCGACGTCGCGGTGGCCGCGGCCGTGATCGTGGTGACCCTGACCGGCGGCGACCCGCGGGACCCGCACCCGGCGCTCTACGTCCCGGCGGTGTTCGTGTCGGGGCTCGCCCTGCTCGCGCGGCGGCGGTGGCCGTTCCTCGTGCTGCTGGTCGCGGTGGCGTGCATGCCGGCCGGGGTGACGCTGCTGCCGCTGATGGTGGCGCAGTACTCGGTCGCGGTCCGGCACGGCGTGAGCGTCGTGACCGGCCTCGCGGTCGTCGTCGCCGGTATCGCCGGGAACGTCGTGCCGGTGCTGCGGAACCCGGCGAGCTTCACCCTCGTCGTGCTCGTGCTGGGCTTCTTCGTGCTCGGCCCGGCGCTGGCCGGGCTGTGGATGCACCAGCGCGCCGCGCTGCTGGGCGTGCTGCGGGACCGCGCCGAGGAGGCCGAGCGCACCCGGACGCTGCTGGCCGACCAGGCCGTCTTCGCCGAACGACGGCGGATCGCGCGGGAGATGCACGACGTCGTCGCGCACCGGGTGACGGCGGTCGCGCTGCAGGCCGGGGCGCTGTCGCTGCGGGCGCCGGACGAGCAGACCGAGCAGGCCGCCGAGACGATCCGGGCCACCAGCGCGGTGGCGCTCGACGAGCTGCGCGCCGTCCTGCGGGTGCTGCGCGACGACGCCCCGGACGCGGGCCCGGGGGTGCTCGCGTCGCTCGAGGACCTGGTGGCCGAGGTCGCGGCGACTGGCGCGCGGGTCGAGCTGACGCTGCCGGACCCGCTGCCCGCGGTCCCGGACCAGGTCGACCGGGCCGTCTACCGCGTGGTGCAGGAGGCGCTGACCAACGCGGGCAAGCACGCGCCGCACGCGGCGGTCGACGTCCGGCTGGCCGTCACCGGCGACCGGCTGGCGGTCGAGGTGACGAACCGGCTGACCCCGCACGGCGGCGCCGTCCCGGGGTCCGGCTACGGCCTGGTGGGCATGCGCGAACGCGTCGAACTGGCCGGGGGCGACCTGCGCACCGGCCCGACGGGCGACGGGCGGTTCCGGGTGCTGGCGTGCTTTCCGGTGGGGGAGGGACTGTGACGGTCAAGGTCGTGCTGCTGGAGGACGAGGAGCTGGTCCGCAGCGGCATCCGGATGATCCTCGAGTCGGCCGACGACGTCGAGGTGGTCGCCGAGGACACGAACGGCGCGCGGGCGGTCGAGCTGACCGACCGCTTCCGGCCGGACGTGGTGCTGACCGACGTCCAGATGCCGAAGGTGGACGGCATCGAGGTGGTCCGGCGGCTGGCCGCGCACCCGGCGGCCCCGGCGGTGGTCGTGCTGACGACGTTCGACGTCGACGAGTACGTGTACGCGGCCCTGCGCCACGGCGCGGCGGGCTTCCTGCTGAAGGACACACCGCCGCGCGAGCTGGTCAACGCGGTCCGGGTGGTGGCCCGCGGCGAGGCGATGCTGTCCCCGAAGATCACGAAGCGGCTGTTGACGGACTTCGCTTCCGGCGGCGGGAGTTCGCGGGCCCGGCGCCGGCTGGCTTCGCTGACTCCGCGCGAGCACGACGTCGCCGTCCACATCGGACGCGGGCTGAGCAACGCGGAGATCGCCCGCGCGCTCGTGGTGAGCGAGTCGACGGTGAAGGTCCACATCGGACACATCATGGCCAAGCTGGAGGCGGCGAACCGCACCCAGGTGGCGATCCTGGTCCACGACGCCGGCCTCAGCTGACTTGGTCACCCGCGTTCCGGCGTTCGAGGATCTTCAAGGACTGCTCGCACCAGCGGAGGTTCTCCCGCTCGAACGACAGCCCGCGCATCAGCGTCAGGTACGGCCCCACCCGCTCGGCGTTCGCGAGGTAGTCGTCCTCGAAGCGGCCGTCCAGCAGGCCCGCCCGGAGGCGTTCGTAGCGGGCGATCTTCGTCTCCGCCCGGGTCATGCGCTCCTTCAGCGCCTGGCGGACCGCCGCCTCGTCGCCGGCGTCGACGGCCTGGACCTGGATCAGCAGCTCGTCGCGGATCACGCCCGGGCGGGGCGGGCGGGCCGTGAACTCGTGGAGGGCCCGCTCACCCGCCTCCGTCAACGAAAACAGCCTCTTGTCCGGCCGCTTCTCCTGGTGGACCAGGCGGGCGCGGACCAGGCCGTCCGCGGCCAGCCGGTCCAGTTCGCGGTAGAGCTGCTGCGGTGTCGCCGGCCAGAAGTTCGCCACCGACGCGTCGAACCCCTTCGCCAGGTCGTAGCCGGACGCCTCACCCTCCAGCAGTGCTGCCAGTAGTGCGTTGCGCAGCGACATAGTCAACTAGTTGAGTGCTTCGCGCTGGATCTGGTCGAACTGGGCCGCCATCGCTTCCGACAGCGCCTGCGCGGCCGACAGCGGGCGGACCATCACCGTGAACTCGTCGATCAGCCCGTCGTCGTCGAAGTGCAGGAAGTCGCAGCCCTCGACGCGCGCGTCACCGATCCGGGCCTCGAAGACGAGCGCGTGGTCATGCCCTTCGCCGCCGCTCAGCTCGCGCACGTACCGGAAGTCCTCGAACACCCGCAGCACGCCTCGCAGGATCGCGGCCGTGATCGCCTTGCCCGGGTACGGCCGGAACGCCACCGGGCTCCGGAACACCACGTTCTCGGCCAGGGTCGCGGCCATGGCGTCGGGATCACGGGCCTCGACGGCCTTGCGGAAGCTGGTCATGCCTCACCTCACCTGGTCAACAAGTTGACTAGGAGCCTACCCGCACGGGTGGCGCCGGGCCACCCGTGCGGTGCGGTCACGACCGGGCCAGCCAGTCGGCGAGCTTCGTCTCCGCGAGCGTCGCGCCCGGCCCGGGCAGGAGCTCCTCCGGTCCCGGCACCGCGCCGAAGTACGGCGCCTCGGGGTCGGTGACGACCTCGCGCGGGTCCTCGCGCGCGGTCAGCACCGTGCGCACCCACTCGTCGAGGCCGAAGACCTCCGGGCCGGCGATCTCGGTGCGGCCGCCGATCGGCTGCCCGGCCGCGGTCCGGGCGACGGCGGCGGACACCTCGGCCGCCGCGATCGGCTGCACGCCGGCGCCGGGCAGCCGCACGACGCCGTCGGTGGTCGAGGTGTCGGCGATCCCGCCGGCGAACTCGAAGAACTGCGTCGCCCGCACGATCGAATACGGCAGGCCCGACTCGGTGATCAGCTTCTCCTGCGCGACCTTGGCCCGGAAGTACCCGACGTCCGGCTGCCGGTCGGTGCCCACCACCGACAGCGCGACGTAGTGCGTGACGCCCGCTTCCTTCGCCGCCGCCACGAGGTTCCCGGTCGAGGTGCGGAAGAAGTGCAGGACGTCGTCGTCGGCGAACGACGGCGAGTTCGAGACGTCGATCAGGACGTCCGCGCCCAGCAGCACCTCCTTCAGCCCTTCGCCGGTCAGGGTGTTCACGCCGGTGCTGGGGGCGGCGGCGACCGCCTCGTGGCCGTGTTCGGCCAGCCGCGCGACCACGTTCGTGCCGATCAGGCCGGTTCCGCCGATGACGACGACCTTCATGTCCGTTCCTCCCGTTCGGCGCCCGCCCGGACGGCCCGGGAGGTGCGCACCAGTCAAGACAAGGCAGCGCTCTCGTTCGTGACAACCGGCGGCGGATACGCTGCCGTCCGAAACCCGTCGTCGGAAGGGATCCGCGCGCATGGAGGACACCGGCCTCGAGGACGCGGCCGCCGTCTTCGCGGCGGTGCGGCCGCGGCTGTTCGGCATCGCCTACCGCATGCTCGGCAGCGCCGCCGACGCGGAGGACCTGCTCCAGGAGGTCTGGCTGCGGTGGCAGGCCAGTGACCGGGCCGCGGTGCGCACCCCGGCGGCCTACCTCGCGACGACGACCACGCGGCTGGCGATCAACGCGACCAAGACGGCCCACGCGCGGCACGAGACCTACGTCGGCCCGTGGCTGCCGGAGCCCGTGGACACCGCGGCCGATCCGCAGCTGGGGGCGGAGCGCGGCGCCGCGCTGGAGCTCGCGGTGCTGCTCCTGCTGGAGAAGCTCACACCGACCGAGCGCGCGGCCTACGTGCTGCGCGAGGCCTTCGACTACCCGTACGCCCAGATCGCCGAAATCGTGCAGACGACGGAGGTGGCGTCCCGGCAGCTCGTCAGCCGCGCGCGCAAGCACCTCGCCGCGGGGCGGCGCACGCCGGCCGCGCCGCCCGAGCAACGGCGGCTCCTGACCGCGTTCGTGACCGCCGCCCAGGAAGGCGACTTGTCGACACTGGAGGAGCTGTTCGCGGCCGACGTGATCAGCTACTCCGACGGCGGCGGTGCGGCCCGCGCCTCGCGCATCCCGGTGCGCGGCGCGACGACGGTGGCGAAGTACGTCCGCGCGTTCCGCGACCGCTTCTGGGTGGGCGTGACGGTGACCCCGGCGCTCGTCAACGGCGCGCACGCGATGCTGCTGTCCCGCGACGACGAGGTGTTCACGGTGCTGACGGTGACCGCCTCGACGGAGGGCATCGACCAGGTGCTGTGGATGATGAACCCCGCCAAGCTCACGGCGGTCGCCGCCGTATAACGCCCTACACGCCGGCGCTCTTGGGCTCGTACTGGGCCCGCAGCGCCTTCTTGTCCGGCTTCCCCAGTCCGGTCATCGGCAACGACGCCGCGACGATCACCTGCTTCGGCACGTGCACCGGGCCCTTCCGCTCCCGCACCGCCGCCTGGATCTCGCCCGTCAGCTGCTCGATCGCGGCGTCGTCGGCGGCCGCATCGGAGCGCAGGACCACCACCGCCGTCACCGCTTCGCCCCACTTCTCGTCCGGGGTGCCGATCACGCCGACCTGGGCGATCGCCGGGTGCTCGGCCACCACGTCCTCGACCTCGCGGGGGAAGACGTTGAACCCGCCCGTGACGATCATGTCCTTGACGCGGTCGACGATGAACCAGAAGCCGTCCTCGTCCTCGCGGGCGACGTCGCCGGTGTGGAGCCAGCCGTCGCGGAACGTCTCCGCCGTCACCTCCGGCAGGTTCCAGTAGCCGGCCGCCAGCAGCGGGCCGGCCACGCAGATCTCGCCGGGTTCGCCGGGGGCGACGGGAGTGCCGTCGGCGCCGAGCAGCGCCGTGCGGAGGAACGCAGACGGGCGCCCGCACGAGGACAGCCGCGCGTCGTCGTGGTCGCCCTTGGCGAGGTAGCTGATCGCCATCGGCGCCTCGGACTGGCCGTAGTACTGCGCGAAGATCGGGCCGAACCGGTCGATCGCCTCCTTCAGGCGCACCGGGTTGATCGACGCGGCGCCGTAGTAGACCGTCTGCAGCGACGACAGGTCGCGCGTGCGCGAGTCGGGGTGGTCCATCAGGGCGTAGAGCATGGTCGGCACCAGCATGGTGGCCGTGATCCGCTCCTCCTCGATGATCCGCAGGACGTCGGCGGGGTCGAACTTCGGCACGACGACCAGGGAGCCGCCCTTCAGCAGTGTCGGGGCGAAGAACGCCGCGCCGGCGTGGGAAAGCGGCGTGCAGATGAGGAACTTCGGCGCCTCGGGCCACTCCCATTCGGCGAGCTGGATCTGCGTCATCGTCGCCATCGCCTGCGCGGTGCCCATGACGCCCTTGGGCTTGCCGGTCGTCCCGCCGGTGTAGGTGATCGAGACGACCTGGTCCGGCGGCAGCGTGGCGGGCTTCAGCGGGCCCGGCTCGAACTTCGCGGCGGTCGCGGTCAGGTCCGTGCCGACGTGGGCCAGCGGCTCGGGCACCGGCCCGATGGTCAGCACCTGGGTCAGCCCCGGCACCTTCTCGAGCAGGCCGAGCGCGCGGTCGACGAACGCCGGCACCGGGTCGATGATCAGCGTGGTGATCCCGGCGTCGCCGAGGATGTAGGCGTGGTCGTCGAGCGAGCCCAGCGGGTGCAGGGCCGTCCGCCGCGACCCCTGCAGCTGGCCGGCCGCGATGATCAGCAGGACCTCGGGGCGGTTCAGCGACAGCAGCGCCACCGCCGCGCCCGTGCCGGCCCCGAGCTCCTCGAAGGCCTGGGCGTACTGGCTGACCTGCTCGGCGGTCCCGCCCCCGGTCATCGTGGTCTCGCCCAGCACCATCACCGGCGCGTCCCGGTGGCGCTTCAGGGCGGAGACGACCAGATGCCCGAGGTGGTTCGGATACCGCATCGCCTGCTCGTCCATCCCGGTCCCTTCCACGGCGTCAGACTAGAACACGTTACTGTTTTCGGCACTATACCCGCACCGCGCAAGGGGTGTCCGCCTCCTGTTTCGGTGGAACAGGTTCCATCGTCGCGCTCGACGCCACCTGAACCGCCGGCCGCGAGCCCACCACCCCGGCGGTGGGCTCGCGGTCCCGGTCTACGGAACGGGCGCCGCGGTCGCCCGGGCAACCGCTTCCTCGCGGTCGGCGGGCAGGAGGTACCCGGCCCGCAGCGCCCGGTCCGCCGCGGCGGTGAACTTCGCGACGTACGTGGCGTGGTCGGGGTAGAGCTGCCGGATCCGCGCCGCTGACAACGGTGTCGTCGTGCCCAGCAGCAGGCACGCGCCCGCCACGTTGCCGCCGCTGTTGTTCGGCGCGTACGCGGCCACGGGCACGTCGAGGTCGGGCAGCCGGACCCCGCCGAGGGCGTTCTGATCGGCGTCACGGCGGATGAACAGGCCCAGCAGCAAGGAGATCGGCGTCGCGGCCGGCGGCGCCGCGCCACCGCGGGCCCAGCGGTCCAGGTACGCGAACGCGGCGTTCTCCGCGTACCGGAACGTCATGCGGTTCACCGGCTTGTCGCACGTCGTGGGCGCGCCGCCGTTGATCGACCCGTCCCGCGCGTTCGCCGCGTTGTAGAGGTCCAGTCCGTACTGGTCGGCGTGCGCCGTGCCCGCGACCTCCCAGGTTCGCACCCGGGCGGTGTCCTGCCGGACCGAAGCCGACGCGACGACGTCCGTCTCCGACTGCAGGACGAACACCGGAACGGCCAGATCGGTGCGGATGTGAGCGGACAGCGGCCCGATGACGCCGTCATCGATCGGGGCCGCCAGGGCCGCCCGGCCGTGGATCATGAGGCCGTCGTAGATTCCCCGCACCGGTTGAACAGCGTTCGCATAGGTAGTCAGCCGCAACGCGGACTGCGAGTGCCCGGTGCCGAGCACGACCGCCGGTGCCCGGCCGCCCAGCAGCTCCGGATGCGTCCGGACCGCCTGTGCGGCCTGCGAAAACACGTCGTACGAGAGCGTGTCGGAGCCGAGGTCCACGGCGCCGTACCGGCCGGGATCGAGGCTCTTCAGCTTGTCGGCCCCGGCTTTCTGGGTCGTCACCCCGACGTAGGCGTAGCCCTCGCGCAGGAAGTGCTCGTACGACTGGGAGAAGTCGACCGGGATGTCGACGCCGAAGCTCACGTTCAGCCATTCGACCACCACGGTGCCGGTGAACCGCGCCGGGTCGCCCGGCCGCACCACGATCATCCTTGTGGTGTAGGCGTTTCCGGTGCTGGCGACGCGGGTGTCCCAGCGGCCGTCGCCGGTCCACAGACCGTCCTGGGCGTAGGTGTCGGCCTGCCCGGACAGAAGATACTCCTGCTCGACGTACCCGCGGCCGGCGAGGTCGAGGATGCCTTGGGCGCCGCTGACCGGCCGGCCTTTGCCGGCGTTCGCGGGCACTTCCGTCACCGTGGGCGCGGGGGCGGCCTCGGCCACCGCGGTGACCGAAAAGGCCGTGAGCAGCAAGGTCAGCAGAAGACACCGGACTCTGCGCATGGGGGAGACCCTCCTGGTGGCGGACGTCGACCGTCCACATCGGACACGGATGCGGTGGCCACCGCCCTTCGTCTCTACCCGCCGCGTGACACCACGGCAATGACGGGCCCCAGGGGCGGGACGAAACCCGGCCGGAGTGCTCAGTCACCTGACAAGACGGGGGTGCGGGACACTCACCGCGGAAGAAAAGGGGCTTTCCGTGCCGAAACCTTGCGCCCGGCCCGTCGTTGGACGACTATCGCGTGACGTTCTGCACGTGCAAGCGCACGGGCAAAGGGGGAGGTGCGGGTGACCGAGGTGGCGCCGGCGGTGGCCGGGACGACGGACGTCCCGACCGACGCGGTCTTGATCCAGGCGGTGCGCGGCGGGGACGTTGCCGCGTACAGCCAGCTCTACGACCGGCATCTGGCCGCAGCCCGCCGGGTGGCGGCCGCGATCGCGGCGGACGCGGCGGAGCGGGACGACCTCATCGCCGAAGGATTCACCCGAGTACTGCGGATTCTGCGCTCGGGCGAGGGACCGGACGAGGAATTCCGGCCTTATCTCCTGACCACCATCCGGAACACGATGATCAGCTGGCGCCGGCGCGACTCGGCGGTTTCGCTGGTCGCCGAGGTGCCGGACGTCCTGCCGAGCGAGGGCAGCGACGAGCCGGTGGACAGCCGGCTGCACGGCACCGTCGCCGTGGGCGCGTTCGCGAGCCTGCCCGAGCGGTGGCGGACGGTGCTGTGGCGGACCGAGATCGAGGGCGAGTCGCCGTCCCGGATCGCCGAAGACCTCGGGATGACGCCGAACGGCGTCGCCGCGCTCGCCTACCGCGCCCGGGAAGGGCTGCGGCAGGCCTACCTGGACCAGCACGTCCCGGAGGCCCGGCGGCGTACCTGCCGGGTCGTCTCGGGCCAGCTGGCCCGCTGGGTGCGTGACGGCGTCGGGGACCACAAGGCGCACCGGATCACGACGCACCTCGACCGCTGCCCGGACTGCCGGAAGCTGGCCACCGGTCTCCGGGAGCTCAACGAAGAACTGCCCGCCGCCGTCGCCCCGCTCATCCTGGGCATCCCGGTGGTGACGCACTGGCTGACCACCACCGGGTCCCTCGCTTCGTCCGGGGCGGCCGCGAGCACCGGGGCTTCCGCGCTCTCGTGGGCCACGGCGGCGAAGGTGGCCGTCGCGAGCGCGGCGCTGGTCACGACGGTGACCATCGGCGCGAGCACCTCCGACGTGGCGCCGCCGCCCCCGGCGACCGGTGCCGACGGCTCGGCTTCGCAGCCGGTGGACCCGCCGTCCGCCGCGGGCGTTCCGGCCAGCAGCGACCAGCGGTCGACTTCCGACGCACAGCTCACCTCGGTGCCGCCCACCGCGCCCGGCGAGACGGCGGCCGCGGAAGAGCCCGGGGTCGCGCAGGGCACCGGTACGGCGGCAAACGACAAGCAAGCGGCGAAAGAGTCGAAACAAGCCTCGAAGGAAGCCGCGAAGGAGTCGAAGGAAGCGGCGAAAGAGTCGAAGAAAGCGGAAAAGGAGTCGAAGAAGGCGGAGAAGACCGAGCAGCCCGGAGAATGACCCGGCCCCGCGGCGGGGGCCGGGTCATCCGGTCAGCAGGGCTGCAGCAGCCAGCAGAGCCGGTACTTCGCCTGGTAGGTCGCGGAAGCCGCCGGAGCGACGATGTTCTGCGTCCGCGCGCCGCCGTGCGCCCAGCTCGTGAAGGCGTACTTCAGGTTGAGCGGGGGCAGGTTCTGCGGGCTGTCCGCGCTGATCGAGTTGGTCGAACCGGCGATCACCGTCCGCGAGAACGGCGTGCGCTGCTGCGTCCCGCCGACGGTGAGCAGCGCCTGGTTCGGGCTCGACGTGAAGTTCAGCGTCACCGTCTTCGGTTGCAGATCCACGGTCTTCGAGCCGGTCCGGCCGGTCGAATCCGTCGCTGTCAAAGTGAGCTGCAGGTACGACGGGTACTCGTGGTCCGGCGCGACGAACGTGCCCGCGGCGACGCCCGGGAAGTCCTGGACGTTGTGCGTGTGGCAGGTGCCGTTGGCCGCGCAGTGCCGGATCGCGAGCCGCCAGGACAGGGCCGAGGGCGGCAGGGTGCCGTCCTGGGCGTCGACCGCCCGGCCGGAGAACGCCACGGTCTGGCCCACCGCCCAGGTCAGCGCCGCGGCGGGGGCGTCGATGACCGGCACCGGGTCGAGCCCGGCGGGTGTCCCGACCGTCACCCGGACCGTCGTGGTGGCCGCCGCGCCGTGGGAGTCCGTCACCCGCAGTCCGGCGTCGACCGCGGCGGCCGTGGTGTACGTCCAGGTCGGATCGGGAGCCGCGGAGTCGTCGTACGCGCCGTCGGCGTCGAGGTCCCAGGCGTAGGAGAGCGCGTCACCGGCGTCCGGATCGGTGGACCCGGTGCCGTCGAACCGGACGGTCAGCGGAGCCGGGCCGCTCGACGGCGTCGCCGTGGCCGCGGCGACCGGCGGGCGGTTGGTGCCGCCCGGGTAGCTCACGCGACGCAGTTCCCCGGCGCCCAGCGCCACGTAGAAGACGTCGCCACCGGGTCCGGTCAGCACCTGCACGGGGGTGTTCGCGCCGGTCACGAACGGGACCAGGAGGCTCGGGCTGGGCTGGCCGTTCGCCGTCTGCATCGCCCAGATGCACCCGCGTGAGGAGTCGGCGAAGAACAGCGCGCCGGCGTACGCGGCGGGGTAGTTGCTGCCCGACTCGAAGGCGATCCCGCTGATCGACGAGCCGCCGGTGGGACACGGGTCGGTCGCCACGACCTTGGCGTTGTGGTTGTAGGCGTAGAACGGCGCGGTCTGCCCGCCGCCGGTGTAGAGCGATTCGCAGCGGTCGAGGTTCGCGCCGTCGTAGCCCGCTTGTCGCGCGGAACCTTCGAAGCAGGGCCAGCCGAAGTTCTCCGCCACCGCGTCCCCGGCGTTCGCGACGCGGTTGATCTCCTCCCAGGTGTTCCAGCCGACGTCGCCGGCCCACAGCTCGCCGGTCCCGGGCCGGAACCCGAACCGGAACTGGTTGCGCGCGCCGTAGGCGATCACGCGCCGGGCGTTGGCGTCGGAGCTGCTCGCGAACGGGTTGCCGGGCAGGCCTTCGCCGGTGTCGGGGTCGAGGCGCAGGAGCGTGCCGTTGAGCAGCACCGGCTGCCCGGCCGCGCGGCGCGGGGACTGCGACCGCAGCGCGCCGCCTTCGGCGTTCGGCGGGGCGAGGTTGGTGCCGGCCGGGGAAGGCGGGTCGGCGCAGGGGTTTCCGACCTGGCCGTAGTCGGCGAAGTTGAAGCTGGCGCCGTCCCCGCCGCCCGCGTAGAGCGCACCGTCCGGGCCGAAGGCCAGCGAGCCCACCGAGTGGCTCGGGTACTGCTGGCACCAGCCGGTCACCAGCGGTTTCTCGCTGACGGCGGTGCCGGCCGCGCCCATGGTGAGCTGGGAGATCCGGCCGGTGACGACGCAGCCCTGGTCGGTCGCGCCGGGCGGCGTCGGGCAGGTGTCGCCCCAGCGCGGCGCGGTGCCGCCGGGCAGGGCGTCGAGGGTGTAGGAGACGTAGACGTACGGCCGGGCGGGGAACGCGGGGTCGACGGCCAGGCCGAGCAGGCCGCGGTCCCAGAAGTCCTGGGTCGGGGTCCGCAGGTCCGCGAACACGGTCGCGGTCGGGTCGGCGAGGGAGTCGAAGACTTTGACCAGGCCGCTCTTCTCAGCGATGAAAACCCGGCCGTCGGGGGCGAACGCCGCGGCGGTCGGCGAGGTCAGGCCCCCGATCGCGACGGTGTCGGCGAACCCGGCGGGCACGGCGGCGGCTGCAGGTGTGGCGACGGCCAGTGCGCCGGCGAGCGGCACGACGACCGCCATGGCCAAGGCACGTCTGGATCTTCGGGAGAGCAGGGGACGACGGAAAGGCAACATGGGAACTCCAGGTGCGCGGGGACCGGGACCGCCCCGTATGGCGCCGGAAGTCCGATAGTTGTTACATCTGGGCAGAAAGTGCACACGAACCGCTCAGTGGTGGCCGGGTGCCGGCGGTGGCGGTGGGGTGGGCGTCATGAACGAGTCGTTCACGGTGTCTGACGAGGTGAAAGGGTTGTCCGTGACCTTCGCCGCGGCGGCCCGCCCGACCCGCGCCGCTCAGTGGCGGCCGAGCCATTCCGCGAGCAGGGCCCGCTCGGCGCCGCTTCGCGGTACCGCCGGACATGCTCTCCGGACAGCACCGCTGCCGGGGCTTGGGTCGGTGGTGTGGGCCCGAACTCGATGCAGTGAATGACTCATTCCTGGTGGGCTTGCCCCGTTTGGGCGGACAGGGTTGATGAGTTAGCTCAGGCTATCGCAGGTGTGGTAGCCGGCTGGGCTGTTGTTTCGTAGGCGTGGGG
>NZ_JBFBBQ010000156.1:0-12239 GCF_040682775.1 Amycolatopsis sp. NPDC051106
GGACCGTCGATGCCGCCGATCGCGAACCACGGCCGTGAGACGGCCGAGGCGGCGACGGAACGGACCAGGTCCAACCCGGGCGCCGAGCGTCCGGGCTTCGTCGGCGTCGGCCAGCACGGGCCCGTGCAGAAGTAGTCCACTCCCAGCTCCGACGCCGCCGCCGCTGCCTGCGAGACCGAGTGCGTCGAGCGGCCGATCACGACCTCGTCGCCCAGGATCCGCCTGGCCAAGGTCACCGGGATGTCGTCCTGGCCCAGGTGGAGCACGTCCGCACCCACCGCCAGCGCCACGTCCGCCCGGTCGTTCACCGACAGCAGCGCTCCGTGGCGGGCGCACGCCTCGGCCAGCACCTCCAGCGCCGCGATCTCTCCCGCGGCTTCCAGCGCCCCGGTCTTGTCGCGCAGCTGGATGATGTCGACGCCGCCCGCCAGGGCCGCGTCGGCGAAGGATGCCAGGTCGCCGCGGGTCGTGCGGGCGTCCGTGCACAGGTACAGGCGCGCGCTGTCGAGGCGGGCGCGGATCTTGTCACCGGAGAGGGCGGGCATAGCGGCGACCGTACCTCCCGAGCTAGGGTGGGGTGGTCCGCACGGGAGCCCGAAGCACGGGCTGAGAGGGAGCTGCCGCTCCGACCGTGGAACCTGATCCGGGTCATGCCGGCGCAGGGAGCGTGATTCCCATGACGAACACCCTGGCCGTCGTCGGCGGCGGCGTGATCGGCCTGTCCGTCGCGTGGCGCGCCGCGCAAAGCGGCCAGAACGTCACCCTTTACGACCCCGAACCCGTCCGCGGCGGCGCGTCCTGGCTGGCCGGCGGCATGCTCGCCCCGGTCACCGAAGCCTGGCCCGGCGAGGAGGACGTCCTCACCCTCGGCGAGGAGTCGCTCAGGCGCTGGCCCGGCTTCGCGAGCGACCTCGCCCAGGAGGGCGTCGACCCCGGACTGGCCGGGCACGGGACCCTCGTCGTCGCGTTCGACAGCGCCGACGCCGGTCACCTCGACATCCTCGCCGGCCACCTGCACTCGCTCGGCCGCGCGGCCGAACGGCTGACCGGCCGGGAGACCAAGCGGCTCGAGCCCGGCGTCGGCTCCGTCCGAAGTGGACTCCACGTGCCCGGCGACCTGGCCGTGGACAACCGGAAACTCCTCCACGCCCTGTACGCGGCCTGCCAGGTGCACGACGTCCGGTTCGTCCGGGAACGCGTCGAACGCATCCCGGACGCCGGCGCCGTCGTGCTCGCCGCCGGCGCCTGGACCGGGCGGCTGCACCCGCAGCTCGCCGACGCCGTCCGCCCGCTCAAGGGCGAGATCCTGCGCCTGAAACCCCGCCGCGGCTGCCTGCCGCCGCCGGCGCGCACCGTGCGGGCCGTCGTCGAGGGCCGGCCGATCTACCTCGTCCCGCGCGGCGACCAGGAGCTCGTCCTCGGCGCGACGCAGTACGAGGCGGGCTTCGACCGGGCCGTCACCGCACGCGGCGTCCGCGAGCTGATCGAGGGCGCCGAGCGCGTCTTCCCCGCGATCACCGAGTACGAGCTCGTCGAGACCGCCACGGGCCTGCGCGCCGGCAGCCGGGACGTGCTGCCGTACATCGGCGTCCTGGACGACGGCGTCTTCGCCGCCACCGGGCACCACCGCAACGGCCTGCTGATGGCCCCCGTGACCGCGGACGCCGTGGTCGCCTGGCTCGAGGGTGAGAAGCCGCCCGAAGGCGTCGAAGCGGCTTCACCCGCCCGCCTGCACCAGAAGGAGCACGTGTGATGGAGATCAAGCTCAACGGGAAGTGGACGGAGTTCCCGGACGGCGCCACCGTCGCCGACGTCCTCGACGCGTCGGGCGGGCAGCGTCCCGGCATCGCCGTCGCGGTCGACGGCGTCGTCGTCCGCCGGAGCGACTGGCCCACCACCGCCGTGCCCAAGGGTGCCGGCGTCGACGTGCTCACCGCCGTCCAGGGAGGCTGAAATGGACGAAGAACCGCTGGTCATCGGCACCTGCAAGCTGACGTCCCGGCTGATCATCGGCACCGGCGGCGCGGCGAACCTCGCCGTGCTCGAACGCGCGCTGGTCGCGTCCGGCACCGAGCTGACCACCGTCGCCATGCGCCGCGCCGACGCCGAAGGCGGCTCCGGCGTCCTCGAACTCCTGAGAAGGCTCGGCATCGAGCTGCTGCCGAACACCGCGGGCTGCCGCACGGCCGCCGAAGCCGTGCTCACCGCGCAGCTCGCGCGGGAGGCTCTCGGTACCGATCTCGTCAAGCTCGAGGTGCACGCCGACGACCGGACGCTGCTGCCGGACCCGTTCGAAACCCTCGACGCCGCCGAACGGCTGGCCGCCGACGGGTTCACCGTGTTCGCCTACACGAACGACGACCCGGTGCTCGCGCTACGCCTCGAGGAAGCCGGCTGCGCCGCCGTCATGCCGCTGGGCGCGCCGATCGGCACCGGCCTCGGCATCCGGAATCCGCACAACATCGAGCTGATCGTCTCGCGGGCGGGCGTGCCGGTGATCCTCGACGCCGGAATCGGCACGGCGTCCGACGCGACGCTGGCGATGGAGCTCGGCTGCGACGCCGTCCTGCTGTCCACCGCCGTCACCCGGGCGACCGACCCCGAACGGATGGCCGCGGCGATGCGGTCGGCCGTCGTCGCCGGTCACCTGGCCCGGAGCGCGGGACGCGTGCCGCAGCGGTTCTGGGCGCAGGCGTCGAGTCCACCCCGGTGAACCCGGGTGCCTTAACGCCGAGTGTGCACGGCGAACCCGTAAGGTTGACGGCACTTTCCGGCGCACCCGCGCACGCGTGAGGCATAAGGAGCCAGCCGTGACCAGCACCTCCGTCCAGGACGTCTCGGGCAGGTTGTACCTCGCCGTCGGCAGGCTGTCCCGGTCCCTGCGGCAGGCCGGGGTGCCCGGCCCGGGCCACGGCGCCATCTCGGCCCTCGCGACGCTGGTCATCTCCGGCCAGCTGCGCCTCGGCGACCTCGCCGCGAAGGAGGGGGTCGCCGCGGCGACCATGTCGCGGATCATCGCGTCGCTGGTCGAGGCGGGGTACGTCAGCCGCGAGTCCGACCCGGTCGACCGCCGGGCGTGGCTGGCGAAGGCGACCGAAGAGGGCGAGCGGCTCGTGTCCGGCGTCCGGTCGACGCGGGTGCAGGAGCTGAACCGGCGTCTCGACCGGCTGACGCCCGAACACCGCGAAGCCCTGACGGCGGCGCTCCCCGCGCTGGAGGCGCTGATCGCGGACGATCAGGACCCGCCTCGGGTGTCGCGCGCCGGCTGAGCGGGTACCTCCCACTACGACGGTCGACCGTAGACCGGAACACCTGGGGAGGTAAGCGTGGTGGAATCGACGCTGGCCGCAATTTGGTTTCCCGACGGCCCCATGGGCGGCGTGCTCGTGGTGATCGCTCTCGTGGCCGTGATCGGGGGAACCATCATGGGCCGCCGAGCCCGGAAGAAGCCCTGATCGCGGACGGCTAAGCCGCCTGCTGCCGCAGTTCGGCGAGCTCCGCGCGCAGGGCGCGCAGCTCGTCGAGGATCTCCTGGTTCGCGGCGGCCTGGGTCTCGGCCTGCTTCGCCTCTTCCTCGCGGATGTCCTGGCGCAGCTCGTCCTCCATGCCGCTGACGACCACGGCGATGAAGAGGTTCAGCACCGCGAAGCTCGACACCAGGATGTAGACGACGAAGAAGATCCAGGCCATCGGCGCCTGGACCATGATCTCCTTCGCGATGTCCGGCCACGCCTCGCCGGTCATCACCTGGAACAGGGTGAACAGCGAAGTCCCGAGGTCGCCGAAGTTCTCCGGTGAGATCACGCCGAACAGCTTCGTCGCCATCACGCCGGCGACGAAGATGATCAGCGCGAGCAGCGCGGCGATCGACGCCATGCCGGGGATCGCCGCGAGCAGCCCGGAGACGACCTTGCGCATCGACGGCACGACCGAGATCAGCCGCAGCACCCGGAGCACGCGCAGCGACCGCAGGACGGCGAACGGCCCGGTCGCCGGGATCACCGCGATGCCGACGACCAGCAGGTCGAAGACGTTCCAGCTGTCGCGGAAGAACGCGCCGCGGTAGGCGTAGAACTTCGCGAGCAGCTCGGCGACGAAGATGCCGAGCGCGATGTGGTCGAGGGCGTGCAGGAGCGGGCCGTAGCCGTCGACCAGCGACGTCGACGTCTCCATGCCGAGGGTGGCCGCGTTGAACACGATCACGGCGATGATGAAGTTCTGGAAGCGGCGGTCCTCGAGGACCTTCGCCACCCGCTCGCGCCCGGTCAAGGCCACCCCCTGCTCAGTTCAAGGATGAGTAAACGCAGGGATCGTAACCGGGCGAGTGCTCAGCGCTCCTCGGGCGCCAGCCGCCAGAAGGCCGAGACCGGGCCGACCTTGGCGCCCATCGGGTACGCGTGCTCGACCGCGTGCGAGACGAACCACTTGCCGTACCGCGCCGCCTCCACCACGGACATGCCCTTGGCCAGGCCCGCCGTCAGCGCCGACGCCATCGTGTCGCCCGCGCCGTGCGTGTGCGGCGTCGCGTACCGCCGCCCGGGGAGCTCCACGAACGTCGAGCCGTCGAACAGCAGGTCCACGCACTCCGGGTCGGCCTGCAGGTGGCCGCTCTTCACGAGGACATAGCGAGGCCCCATCCGCTGGAGCACCACGGCCGCGGTGTGCATGCCTTCGCGGTCCTTCACGGTCATGCCGGTGAGGAGCCGGACCTCGTCGAGGTTCGGCGTGAGCACCGTCGCGCGGGGGAGCAGCTCGTCGCGCAGAGCGTGCAGGCCGGCGTCGTCGAACAGCGGGTGGCCGTGCATCGAGGCCGCGACCGGGTCGACGACGAACGGGATCTCCTCGTCGCGCCCGATCCCGGCCTGGTCGCACGCGGCGGCGACCGCGTGGATGATCCCGGCCGAGGCCAGCATGCCGGTCTTGGCCGCGCCGACGCCCATGTCCGCCGCGACGGCCTCGATCTGCCCGGCCACGATGTGCGGTGGCAGGTCGGCGCGGTCGTGCACACCCAGGGTGTTCTGCACCGTGACGGCGGTGACGGCGACCAGGCCGTGGACCCCGCAGGTCAGGAAGGTGCGCAGGTCCGCCTGCAACCCGGCGGCGCCGCCGGAGTCCGACCCGGCGATGGTCAACGCCGTAGGAGGGCTCGTGGTCATTCTTTTCCCGACTTCTGGTCTAGGCCAATCGGCCGCTTTGGCTTCATCAACAGTCCACCACGGTGGCACATTGTGTGGGCTACTCACCAGTTCACGGGCGAAGGAGCCTGGATGAAGCTCTTCTCGGCGGCGTTCCTGACAGCAGCTCTCGTGCTCTCCGGGGCGACCGCGGCCAACGCGGACAGCCCGAAGCTCTCCCACGTCACCACGGTCGGCGTGCACAACACGTACGACCCGGCGGCCTACGACTACCTGGCCCGTGCGCTCGACGCCGGGTCGTCGCTGATCGAGCTCGACGTCTGGCCGGACTTCTTCACCCACGAGTGGAAGGTCAGCCACTCGAACCCGTTGGGGAACAACAACAACTGCGTCGCGGCCACCTCGGCGTCGCAGCTGTACTCCGGCGGGAAGAACAAGAACCTCGAGTACTGCCTCGACGACATCCGGATCTGGCTGGCCGCCCACCCCGGGCACACGCCGATCACGCTCAAGCTCGAGATGAAGACCGGCTTCTCGGACAACACGGGCATGGGGCCGGACGAGCTGGACGCGACGTTCCGCTCGCACCTCGGCAGTGTCGCGTTCCGCCCGGCCGAACTGCTCGGGAGCTACGGCACGCTCGACGACGCGGCCAAGGCGGACAACTGGCCGTCCGTGGACGCCTTGCGGGGCCGGGTGCTCACCGAGATCATCCCGGGCACCGTCGAAGAGCAGAACCCGACCGACACGCTGAAGACGGACGTCGAGTACGCGAAGTACCTGGTCGGGCTCAAGAACGCGGGCAAGCTCGGCGACGCGAACATCTTCCCGACCGTGCACGGCGCGGCCGGCGGGGACCCGCGGGACAAGTACACCGCCGACCTCAAGCCGTGGTTCGTCGTGTTCGACGGCGACGCGAACGCGTGGGTGACGCAGACCGGGCCGTGGTGGTACGACGCCAACCACTACTACGTCGTGATGACCGACGGGCAGAACGTCGCGCCCGCCATCGACGCGCACAACCCGACGGTCGACCAGGCCAACCAGCGCGTCGCCGACCTGGCGAAGCAGCACGCGTCGGTGATCACGTCGGACTGGACCGGGCTCACGACGGTGCTGCCCCAGGTGCTCGCCCGGGGTTAGCGGTTCAGCACCCAGAACGGCGAGACCGGACCCACTCCCGCACCCAGCGGGTAGGCCTCCGCCACGCACCTTTCGATGAACTTCTTGCCCGCGGCGACGGCGTCCGGCACTGAGGCGCCTTTTGCCAGCGAAGCCGTGATCGCCGACGCCAAGGTGTCGCCGCCGCCGTGGGTGTTCTCCGTCTGGTACCGCGGCCCGCTGAGGGAGATGTACTCGCGGCCGTCCGACAGCAGGTCCACGCACTCGGCCGTGCCCTGCATGTGGCCGCCCTTGACCAGGACCCAGCGGGACCCGAACTCCAGCAACGCCTCGGCCGCTTCGCGCTGGGAAGCCGCGTCCACGACGGAGATCCCGGTCAGCAGCCGGACTTCGTCCAGGTTCGGCGTGATCAGCGTCGCGCGGGGGAACAGCTCCGTGCGGATCGCCTCCAAGGCGTCTTCCCGCAGCAGCGCGTGGCCCGTCATCGACGCCGCCACCGGGTCGACCACCAGCGGGAAGTCCAGGCCGAGTTCATCGAGGGTCTTCGCGACCGCGCGGATGATCTCGGCGGAAGCCAGCATCCCCGTCTTCGCCGCGTTCACGCCCATGTCGGACGCCACCGCCTTGATCTGCGCGGTGACCACGTCGGCCGGGATCTCCGTGAAACCCTGGACGCCCAGCGAGTTCTGCACGGTGACCGCGGTCAGCGCGACGAGCCCGTGGACGCCGTGCGCGAAGAACGTACGCAGGTCCGCCTGGATGCCCGCACCACCGCCGGAGTCGGAGCCGGCGATGGTGAGGGCGGTCGGCGGAGTCACGGCTGCACCACGGGCAGGTACACCTTGTTGCCGGACTCGGTGAACTCCGCCGATTTCGAAGCCATCCCGGCCTCGATGGCCTCCACAGTGGACAGACCGTGCTCCTCGGCGTACTTGCGGACGTCCTGCGTGATCCGCATCGAGCAGAACTTCGGCCCGCACATCGAGCAGAAGTGCGCGGTCTTGGCCGGCTCGGCGGGCAGCGTCTCGTCGTGGAACGACCGCGCCGTGTCCGGGTCGAGCGAGAGGTTGAACTGGTCGTTCCAGCGGAACTCGAAGCGCGCCTTCGACAGCTCGTCGTCCCACTCCTGGGCGTACGGGTGGCCCTTGGCGAGGTCGGCGGCGTGCGCGGCGATCTTGTAGGTGATCACGCCGGTCTTGACGTCGTCGCGGTTGGGCAGGCCGAGGTGCTCCTTCGGCGTGACGTAACAGAGCATCGCCGTGCCGTACCAGCCGATCTGCGCCGCGCCGATGGCCGACGTGATGTGGTCGTAGCCCGGCGCGATGTCCGTCGCGAGTGGACCGAGGGTGTAGAAAGGTGCTTCGCCGCAGAGCTTTTCCTCGAGCTCGACGTTCTCCTTGATCTTGTGCATCGGCACGTGGCCGGGGCCCTCGATCATCACCTGGACGTCGTGCGAGCGCGCGATGTGCGTCAGCTCGCCGAGGGTTTCCAGCTCGGCGAACTGGGCGCGGTCGTTGGCGTCGGCGATCGAGCCGGGGCGCAGGCCGTCGCCCAGGGAGAACGTGACGTCGTACTGGCGCAGGATCTCGCAGAGTTCCTCGAAGTGCGTGTACAAAAAGGACTCTTGGTGGTGCGCGAGGCACCACGCGGCCATGATCGAGCCACCGCGGCTGACGATCCCGGTGACGCGCCGCGCGGTCAGCGGGATGTAGCGCAGCAGCACGCCGGCGTGCACGGTGACGTAGTCGACACCCTGTTCGCACTGCTCGATGATGGTGTCGCGGTAGATCTCCCACGACAGCTTTTCCGGTTCCCCGTCGACCTTTTCCAGCGCCTGGTAGATCGGCACGGTGCCGACCGGGACCGGCGAGTTGCGGATGATCCACTCGCGCGTCTCGTGGATCCGCTTGCCGGTGGAGAGGTCCATGATCGTGTCGGCGCCCCAGCGGGTCGCCCACACCATCTTGTCGACCTCTTCTTCGACCGACGACCAGACGGCCGAGTTGCCCATGTTGGCGTTGATCTTCACCAGGAAGTTCTTGCCGATGATCATCGGTTCGGTCTCGGGGTGGCGGCGGTTGACCGGGATCACGGCGCGGCCGCTGGCGACCTCCGCGCGCACGAACTCCGGCTCGACGCGCTCGCGGGCGGCGATGTACTCCATTTCCCTGGTGACGACGCCTTGTTTGGCCCAGCCGAGCTGCGTGTTGTGCTCACGGCCGTCGGCCCAGCCGGCGCGCAGCCGGTGGAGTCCACTGTGGACGTCGATCGAAGCTTCCGGATCCGTGTACGGGCCGGAAGTGTCGTAGACGTCGAAGTGTTCGCCGTTCGAGAGGTCGATCCGGCGCGCCGGAACGCGGAGTCCGGATTCGGTCTGGTGGTACACCTTGTGCGAGCCCGTGATCGGGCCGGTCGTGACGGAGACGTGCTTGTTCTCGAGCGTGGTCAACGACTTTCACTCCCTACGCCGGCATTACCCGGTCAGGTTCATGCGGTCGGTGACGCCTGCGAAAACGCAAGTCACCCTCTCAGCCCGCCATGGCGCGAGCTCCCGCGTTGGTGTTGTGCCACCGACCATGCCACGCCGGGGCGACATACTCAAGCCCGCTCACCTCACCCGACCAGTTCGGCCGGGGTCGCGTAGACGTCGACCATGGCTCCGTTGCGCAGCACGGTGATCGGCAGTGCGGTGCCGATCACTTCCGCGAACAGCTGCCGCTGGATGCCCTGCGCGTCCGACACGCGGGTGCGCCCGACGGTCAGCACGAGGTCGCCTGCCTTGAGGCCCGCCCGGTCCGCGGGGCCGCCGGAGACGACTTCGTGCACCCGCAGCCCGGCGCTCTGGCCGGTGCGCCCGGCGACGTCGTCCGGCAGTGGCGCGGGCACGCCGACGACGCCGAGGTACGCGCGCCGCACCCGGCCCTCGACGACGAGCGTGTCGATGATCCGCCGGGTGGTCGTGGTGATCGGCACGGCGAGCCCGAGCCCGAAGCCGGCGACCGCGGTGTTGATCCCGACGACGCGGCCGGCGGAGTCCGCGAGCGCGCCGCCGGAGTTGCCGGGGTTGAGCGCGGCGTCGGTCTGGATGACGTCCTCGATCACGCGGGTGGTCCGGCCTTGCCGCACCGGGAGCGCCCGGCCGAGCGCGCTCACGACGCCGGCGGTGACGGTGCCGGAGAAGCCGAGCGGGCTCCCGACGGCCACGACGAGCTGCCCGACGACGAGCTGGTCGGCATCGCCCAGCCGGGCGGCGGACGGTGTCTCACCCCGCGCCCGCAATACGGCGAGATCGGACAGCGGATCGGCTCCGACGACGTCGAAGGGCACCTCGCTGCCGTCGGCGAAGGTCGCGACGCCTTTTCGGTTGCCGTCCACGACGTGGGCGTTGGTGAGCAGGTGGCCGTCGTCGGCGAAGACGACCGCCGAGCCGCTGCCGCGTGCGAGCCGCACCCCGGCGACGTGCGGGGTGACGGTCTTGGCGACCGTGCTGACGGCGCGCGAGTAGGCGTCCATCGCGTCATCCATGAAGGCACCTCGATTACACCGTTGCAGGTACTACAAGTGTGCGCCCGGTCGAACGGGAAGTCCGTTCGCTGCTGGTGAACCGGCGCCGTGACCGGACCAGTGACGGTCAGTGGTTCACCGGATCGGACCATGCGCGGGTGAAGGATCGGCGAGAGACTTCCAGGCGCTTCTGTAACGGTGCAGAAGTGACTTTCTGTGGGGTTGATATGCGAAAACTCATGTTCGGCGCCCTCGCCGGGCTGCTGGTCACCGGCCTGATCCCGGGGATCGCGGCAGCCGCGGGAGAGGCTCCCGGCGCCCCGGGCGCCCATCCGAGCTGGCTGCCCGCGAACAAGACCGGCTTCGGCACCGCGCACGACCGGTCGAGCAACATCTGGTTCACCCTCCAGGGTGGCCAGATGTCCGAGGTCTACTACCCGGACCTGTCGACGCCGAGCGTCCGGTCGATGAACTTCGTCGTCACGGACGGCCGCAGCTTCGCCGTCGCCGACTACACGGCGAAGTCCCAGCAGGTGCGGCGCACCGACGACGACAGTTTGGTTTACGAGCAGACGATCACCGACGACCAGCACCGCTGGCGCCTGCGCAAGACGTACGTCACCGACCCGGCCGCCACGACGGTGCTGGTGGACGTCGACTTCCAGTCGCTCACCGGGCGGCCGTACCAGCTCTACGCGGTCGCCGATCCGGACCTGACCAACGACGGTTCCGACGACTCGGCCGCGCGGAAGGGCGACGCCGTCACCGCGCAGGACGCCACGAACGCCGCCGCGTTGACCGCGAAGCCGGCTTTCACGAAGACCAGCGTCGGCTACGCGGGCGCGTCCGACGGGAACACACAGCTCACCAAGACCTTCAAGCTCACGACGTACGACTCCGCCGCGAAGGGCAACGTCCTGCTGACCGGGCAGACGAGCGCCGACGGCATCCGGAACCGGCACGTCACCCTCGCCCTCGGCATGGGCGCGAAGGCCGCCGACGCGCTCGGCAGCGCGCAGGCGTCGCAGCGACGCGGCGTCCGTGACATCACGCGCGCGTACGACCGCGGCTGGGAGCAGTACCTGCGCGGGATCAGCAAGCCGCCGTCGTCGCTGAAGACCGACGACGAGCGCGACCTCTACAAGGCGTCGATGCTGACCCTCGCCGCGAGCGAGGACAAGCACCACCCGGGCGCGTTCATCGCGTCGCCGAGCATGCCGTGGCGCTTCGGGAACAACGACCCGGAGTGGTCGCCGTCCGGCACCTACCACCTGGTCTGGCCGCGCGACCTCTACCAGATCGCGACCGGTCTGGCCGCCGGCGGCGACCAGGCCGCCGCGAACCGCTCGGTCTCGTACATGTTCGGCACGCAGCAGCAGGCCGACGGGCACATGCCGCAGAACAGCCGGGTCGACGGCGTGCCGTACTGGACGTCGATCCAGCTCGACGAGACCGCCTTCCCGATCGTGCTGGCCCAGCAGCTGGGGCGGAACGACCTGTGGCCCGGCGTCCGCAAGGCCGCCGACTTCATCCTCGGCTACGTCGGCCCGGGCGGACAGCCGGCGCCGTACACCCAGCAGGAGCGCTGGGAGGAGCAGGACGGCTGGTCCCCGTCGACCATCGCCTCGGTGATCGCCGGGCTCGTCTGCGCCGCGGACCTGGCTTCGCACAACGGAGCTCCGGCCGACGCCGCCCGCTACCTCGCGGCGGCCGACAAGTTCAAGGCCGACCTGCCCAAGCAGACGATCACCACGAACGGGCCGCTGTCGAAGGACCCGTACTTCGTCCGGCTCACGAAGGACGCGAACGCCAACGCTCCGACGACGTACAACCTCGGCAACTCGAGCGTCACGATGGACCAGCGCGCGGTCACCGACGCGGGCTTCCTCGACCTGGTCCGGCTCGGCATCTACCGCGCCGACGACCCGGTGGTCCGCAACAGCGTGCGCGTGACGGACAAGGACATCGCGTTCACCACGCCGACCGGCCAGTTCTGGCACCGGTACACCAAGGACGGCTACGGCGAGCAGGCTGACGGCTCGCCGTGGGACTACACGTTCCCGGCCGAGAGCCGCACGACGTTCGGGCGGCTGTGGCCGCTGCTCGCCGGCGAGCGCGGCGAGTACGAGCTGACGCTCGGGGACCCCGCTTCGGCCGCGCGGCGGCTGCGTGACCTCGGCCGGGTGAGCAGCTCGGCGGAGACCATGCCGGAGCAGGTGTGGGACGAGAACCCGCCGTCGGGGCAGACCGGCTTCCCGGCGGGGACGCCGAACAACTCGGCGACCCCGCTGGCCTGGACGCACGCGCAGTACGTCCGGCTGGCTTGGGACGTCAAGGCGGGTTCGGTGCTGGAGACGCCGCGGGTGGTCCGCTGCCACTTCCTCGGCTGCTGAGTCCCCAGCGCCCCAATGTGGCCTTGGTTGCGTTGAACGCACCCAAGGCGGCCTTCGGTGGGGTAAAAGCACCCAAAGCCCCCAT
>NZ_JBFBBQ010000157.1:0-11830 GCF_040682775.1 Amycolatopsis sp. NPDC051106
GCACTCGTCCGGCGGGTCGCGGGTCCCCGCCTGGCGCGGGGCCTCTTCCTATGCAGTGAATGACTCATTCCTGGCGTCCGGCGCCAGGAATGAGTCATTCACTGCGACTCACTGGCCGCCCGGGTTCGGCGAACTCGGGGGCCGCGTCGGCTCGGCAAACGTCTTGAATGAGTCATTCAGGACCGCCGAAGACCTGAATGACTCATTCAAGACACCGCCCACTCTCGTCGGCAGCGAGACCCGGCGCGGGCGCAATTGTCCACTTCGGACAAGTCCGCGTTCACCCCCGATCAGTCCTTGACGCGCGTGACCCAGGTCACGTAAATTACTTCCTCATTGAATCGTTTCAATCCACTTGGGGAGCTCCATGACCGAGCACGACGAAGTGCGGATCATGCCCACCGCCGGCGTCCGGCTGTCCCGGCGGCGGCTGCTCGCGCTCGCCGCCGCGACGACCGTCGCCACCGGGGTGGCCGTCCGGATCCCCGCGGCCGACGCGGCCTCCACCGGAGCAGGCTTCCCCGCCGGCCGTTTTGCCGACCCGCGGCCCGACTCGCGCCCCACCGTGCTGTGGTTCTGGAACGGCGCCGTCACGCCGGACCTCGTCGCCGCCGGGCTCGCCGACCTGCGCGGCCAAGGCGTGTACGAAGTCCTGCTCTTCCCCTTCGAGACCGCCGCCCTGAAACCCGCCTTCTTCAGCGAAGAGTGGTTCTCCGTCATCGAGTTCGCCCTGCGCGAGGCCCAGCGCCACGACATGCACGTCTGGCTCTTCAACGACGACTACTTCCCCAGCGGCCGCGCCGGCGGGCTCGTCGTCGACGGCGGGACCGTCGGCGGCCGCGTGTACCCGCCGCGGCCGGACCTGCGGCTCAAGGGCGTCGGGCACCAGGTGCTCACGGTCACCGGCGGCGGCCCGGTGCCGCTGGTCAGCCGCGGACTGTCCGTTTCGGACGGCCGGCTGCTCGTCGACGCGGCCGCCCGTGACGGCGTCACCCTGCTGCGACAAGGCGCCCAGTGGCAGGACTACGACGTCGAAGCGAAGGTCCGCGTCGAGAGCGCGACCGCGGGCCTGATGGTGCGCAGCGCGAGCGAAGGCGACGGCGTCCTCGCCGACCTGCGGGCCGACGGCGCCGTCGACGTCTGGCAGCAGACCGGCGGCTCCTTCACCCTCGTGCGGAGCGGCACCCCCGTCCCGGGTTTCGACCCGGGTGCGGACCACGTCCTGATCGTGGAAGCAAGGGGCACGCACCTCACCGTGACGCTGGACGGCACCGCGCAGGCCCCGGCCGACATCGCCTTCGCCACCGGCCGCGTCGGCGTGCGCGCGGTGGCGAGCCAGCGGTCCTCCTGGGACCGGCTCACCGTCCGCGACCCCGCCGGAACCGTGCTGTACGACGAAACCTTCGACACCGCCGCCGCGCTCGACGCCTTCGACCTGCCCGCCGGCGGCCTGCCGCTGGTCGCCGCGACCGCCCGCCCGGCGGGCTCGGCCGACCCGCGGTCGCTCGCGGACCTCACGAAAGAGGCGCGCGCGGGCGGGACGTGGACCCCGCCGGCCGGGCGGTGGCAGCTGGACCTGTTCACCGTCCGCCCGCTGAGCACGCCCACCGGCTCCGGCCGCGCCTACCTGGACCTCTTGGACGACGAAGCGGTGCGGCTGTTCCTCGACGCCGTGCCCGGCGAGTACGTGCGCCGCTTCCCGTGGGCGGCGAAAGCGGTGCTGCGCGGCTTCGCCGACGACGAGCCCTACCTCGCCTCGGCGCACGGCCCCTTCGACACCGTCCCCTGGTCCCCCACCCTCGACGCCGAGCTGGGCCGGCTCGGGACGTCCGCCGGAATCGCCCTGACCGCGGTGCACGACGACCTCGGCGCGGACGGCCTCCGCCTGCGCGGGCTGTTCTGGCGCGCGGTGAGCAACCGGTTCGCGGCCGCCTACTACCGCACCCAGGGCCGGTGGATGGCCGACCACGGCCTCAAGCTGATCTCGAACCCGCTCTGGGACGAATACGGCCCGGGCGAACAACTCCAGAGCTCGGGCAACCTCAACGCGAACAACCAGTGGGCCCAGGTGCCGGGCACCGACCTGATCTTCGACCACTACCAGCGCGGCTACCACCGCACGCTGTCGCGCTTCCCGGCCAGCACCGCGCACCAGCTGGGCCTCGAGCGGGTCTACCTGGAGGCCATGGGCGGCACCGGGTGGACGGTGACGCCGGCGTTCGTCCGCGAGGTCGTCGGCGCGTTCGCCGTGCGCGGGGTCAACCACACGCTGCTGCACGCGCGGTTCAGCGACGAGAACCAGATCGTCTACCCACCGCCGTTCCAGCCCGCCAACCCGTGGTGGCCGGTGTCCGCGCCGCTGAACGACTGGATCGGGCGGCTGATGGAAGCGTGCCGCGCGCCGGCCGTGGCGCGGACCGCGCTGCTGCAGCCGCAGCGCGCCGCGGAGTCCACTCAGGACACCCCGGCGATGGCCGAGCTCGACACCGCGTTCCTGACCACCGCGCACGCGCTCGAAGACGTCCAGGTGGACTTCGACTTCCTCGACGAGGGCGCGCTCGACGCCGATCCCGCGCTGCTGGTCCACGCGCGGCCGAGCGGGCCGAACCTATTCGCCGGGCAGCAGGCGTACCGGATCGTCGTGGTGCCGGCGACGCCGGTCCTGGCGCTCGGCGCGGTGCGGACGCTGACCCGGTTCGCCCGCGGGGGCGGCGTCGTGGTCGTCACCGGCACGCCACCGGCCCGCGAAGCCGGTGGCGACGACGCCGGCCTGCGGGCGGCCCTGGCCGAGCTGTTCGCGACGCGCTCGGTGACGCGGGCACCGGACCCGGGTGCGGCCGCGGCCGCGGTGGTCACGGCAGGCGGCGCGGCGGCCGCGCTGGACCCGCCGCGCACCGACATCCGGGTGCTGCGCCTGGAAAACCGGGGTGAGCAGGCGTTCGTCGTGGTGAGCGAACGCGCCGATGCCGTCGAGCTGACCGCGACGTTCCCGGCGGCCGGAACGCCCGAGGTGTGGGACCCCGACACCGGGGCAGCGGCCCCGGCGGGCGTCTGGCGGACGGCCGGGGCCGGCACGGCGGTATCCCTGCGGCTGGAGCCGAAGGCCGCGCTGCTGGTGGTCTTCCGCGGCGGGCGGGAGCCCTTGCACGCGGTGTCCGCCTCGGCGCCGGTGGAGCGCATCGACGGGCGCGCCGCGGTCGTGCGGGCGACCGGACCGGGCCGCATCACCGTCGGCGCGACGGACGGCGCTCGCGATTACCGTGGCACAGCAACCGTTTCCGACCCGCTCGCACCCGTCCCGCTCGGCGGCGACTGGACGTTCCGGTTCGACCGGCCGGGCGCGCCGTCGACCCCGCGCGCGCTCGGCTCGTGGATCGAAGTGGACCCCGCGTACTCCGGATCCGCCTGGTACGAAACGGAGGTCGACGTGCCGGCCGTCGCGGGCCGGCGGTGGACGCTCGACCTCGGCGAGGTCCACGAGGTGGCCGAAGTGGAGGTCAACGGCCAGGCCGCCGGGTCACGGCTGTGGGCGCCGTACCGGGTCGACGTGAGCGCCACTCTGCGGCCCGGCCGCAATCGCGTCCGGGTGCGGGTCACGAACACGGGCGCGAACGCGCGGGGGCAGGTGCTCGCGTCCGGTCTGCTCGGGCCGGTGACCCTGCGCCCGTACCGGCTCGTCACCGTGCCGCTGGCTTAAACGTTTCACATCACTCGGCGTGCGAGTTGAGTGCACGTCTGTACACTCAACTGGCATGGCTGAAGTGGGAATGCGTCCCCCGGCGTCGCCGTTGCGACGGCGGGCCCTGCGTGCGCTGCGCTGGCTCTTCACTCCCCTGCGCCCGGACGACTACCTCGAGCTGATCAACCCCCTGTGGTCGACCCGGGAGCTGCGCGGCCGAGTCGAACGCGTCGAGCCCGAGCGGGGCGGCGCGGCCACCGTGCTGATCCGGCCGGGCTTCGACTGGGTCGGGCACCGGCCCGGGCAGTACGTGCGGCTGGGCGTCGTCATCGACGGCGTCCACCACTGGCGCGCGTACTCGCTGACGTCGAGCCCGGACCGCCCCGACGGGCTCATCGCGGTCACCCCCAAGAAGGTCGACGGCGGGGTGGTCTCGCCGTTCCTGGTCGAGCGGGTCCGCCCCGGGGAGGTCGTGCGGCTCGGCGAGGTCGAAGGGTCCTTCACCCTGCCGGACCGGCTCGACCGCGGCCTGCTGTTCGTCACCGCCGGCAGCGGCATCACGCCGGTGATGAGCATGCTGCGCCACCTCGCCCCGGGGCCCGGCCTGCGCGACGTCGTCCACGTGCATTCGGCGCGGGACGCGGACGGGGTCACCTTCGGCGAAGAGCTGGCCGCCCTCGAAAAGCAGCACGAGGGTTTCCGCCTGGAGCTGCGCATCACCGGCCGGGACGGCCGGTTCACCCCCGGCGACCTGGACACCCTGTGCCCGGACTGGCGCGAGCGGGAAACCTACGCCTGCGGTCCCGGCGAGCTGCTCGACGCGCTGCAGGCGCACTGGAAACGCCACGGCGACCTCGGCCGGCTGCACCACGAGCGGTTCCAGCCGATCGTCGGCGGTGCGGACGCCGAGGGCGCGGGCGGCACCGTGCGGTTCGCGCACCGCAACCTCGACGCGGACTGCCCGCCCGGCACCCCGATCCTCGTCGCGGGCGAGAACGCGGGCGTCGACATGCCCTTCGGCTGCCGGGTCGGGGTGTGCCACACGTGCGTGCTGCCGATCCGGGAAGGCCGGATCCGGGACCTGCGCACGAACGCCGTCAGCGAGAAGCACAACGAGATCGTGCGCACCTGCGTGCACGGTGCCGAAGGCCGGGTCACGGTCGAACTCTGAACGGAGAAAGGAACCCATGACTGCCCCCACGCACCCGTTCGCCCACCTGAGCGAGGACCAGCTCGCCGAACTCGCCCGCGAGTTCGACGCCATCCACGACCAGGTGCGCGCCGACCTGGGCGAGCGCGACCGCCGGTACATCAAGGGCGTCATCCGGCTGCACCGCCAGATCGCGGTGGCGGGCCGGGCGCTGCTGCTCGGCTCCCGCTCCAAGGTGGCCTGGACGGCGGGCACCGGCTGCCTGGCGATCGCGAAGATCCTGGAGAACATGGAGATCGGCCACAACGTCCTGCACGGCCAGTGGGACTGGATGAACGACCCGTACATCCATTCGTCCACTTGGGACTGGGACACCGCTTCGACCGCGGCGGCGTGGAAGCACTCGCACAACTACATCCACCACACGTACACGAACATCCGCGGCAAGGACAAGGATCTCGGCTACGAGATCATGCGCATCGACCCGCACCAGAAGTGGCACCCGGCGTACCTGGCGCAGCCGCTGTACAACCTGCTGCTGATGGCGTTCTTCGAGTGGGGCGTCGCGGTGCACGACCTGGACGTCGAAGCCATCCGCGCGGGCGAGAAGCCGATGAAGGACGTGTGGCACGACATCAAGGGCATCTCGGGCAAGGCCCGCGACCAGATCCTGAAGGACTACGTCGGCTGGCCGCTGGTGAGCGCCCTCGCCGCGACCGCCGTCGGGCGGCTCCTGCGTCCCGAGCCGCGTTCCCGGGCCCGGGTGCTGGCGGACCGGGCACGCGGCCGGCGCCGCCGGGGCGCGGTGCGGGCCCAGCTCGCGGCGGTGCGCGCGGAGGGCGGCGGCACGTTCGCGGCGACGTTCTGGGCGGACTTCACCGCGAACATCATCCGCAACCTGTGGGCGCACTCGATCATCTTCTGCGGCCACTTCCCCGACCAGACGTACACGTTCAGCCAGGAGGAGGTCCGCGACGAAACCCGCGGCGGCTGGTACGTCCGCCAGCTCGTCGGCGCGGCGAACATCACCGGCTCCCCGCTGTTCCACCTGCTGAGCGGCAACCTCGGCTACCAGGTCGAGCACCACCTGTTCCCGGACATGCCCAGCAGCCGGTACGCGGAGATCGCCCCGCGGGTCCGCGACATCTGCCGGCGCTACGGCCTGCCGTACAACACGGGCCCGCTGTCCCAGCAGCTCGGCACGGTCCACCGCACGATCCTGAGGCTGGCGTTCCCGGGCGGGAAGGTCCGCCCGAAGCCCGGCCCCTACCCGGGTGACGAGGAGCCGCGCCGCGCCGCCTGAGTGCGGGGCCGGGCGCGGAGTCCCGGGCAAACGTCTTGAATGAGTCATTCAGGTCTTGTGGCGTCCTGGATGACTCATTCAAGACACCGCCGGAGTACCGGGCCGGGCGGGTGGTGCGACCATTCGGGCAATAGCTTCATTTCGCTCGTATCAACTCGCCCCACCTCCTACTCTCACTGGTGTGGACGGCATCGAGAGTCTCCGGCACGCGATCGAGACGATCCCCATTCCCGGCGCCCCGCCCCGGCTGTCGCGGCAGGGCGCGGCCGTCGGGCTGGCGCTGCTGGACACCTCCCTGCGGCTCAACCACGTGCGCCGGCTGACCGAGCGGCTGACCGTCGTCGAACACGGAACCGCCCGGCGCAGCACCGAGGTCGACGTCAGCCTCAAGCTCCTCGACGAAGGACAGCGGCAGGCCACCGCGCAGCTGCAGGACCTCATCGGGCAGGAACACGGCGAGCGGGCGGCTTCGCGACCCGCCCGGCAGCGGTCGCTGTGGGTGCCGCTGGCCCGGCTGCCGCGCCGCGACGTCTCCCCCATCGACGTCTTCGACAGCGCCGGGCAGAAGCTGCCGCGGCTCACCCAGCACGAGGCGTCCCGGCTGGTCGCCGCCGGGCTCTACCGGCTGCTGCGCGGGATCCTCGCCGGCGACGAGAACGCCCAGACCGCCAAGCACGAGCTCAACACCTTCCTGTTCCAGGTGCACGAACCGCGCTGGCTCATCCAGCAGGCGCTGCTGACGCTGCTCACCGAACGGAATCACCCGGAAGAGGAGTTCACGCTCGCCCCGGCCGGCGGCACGGTGCCCGGCTACGGGCGGCAATGCCGGGAACTGGCGCTCGACATCCTCTCCGGCTGCGCGGACCTGCTCGTCGAATACGCGTACCTGCTGAACGTCGCCGTCCGTGACTACATGCTGGTGGTGGCGCTGGACGACTCGGTCGAGGAACACCGGCTCAGCTACGAGACCCCGCTGCACGTCGACGCCCGGCAGCCCGTCGCCAGGGAGCAGTGGCGGCGGCTGGCCTCGAGCCGCCGCGGTTACGTCGTGAACTACGAGACCATGATCCCGGCGACGCTGAAGTCCTACCACCTGGTGGCCGGCACCGCGCCGGAAGCCGAGATCTCCCGGATGTACCTGTCCACCGACGCCGACCAGCACCAGGTCGACGGCCTGGCCGACGACCTGCTCTCGCTGGCCGAACGCCAGGACGCCGCGCCGCTGCAGGAGGCCGACGGCGCCCGGCACAAGATCCTCGAGCTGCAGGCGCAGACCGTGCTGCGGCGGCTGGCGGACCTGCTGCGCCGCCGCAAGTGGGAGGCCGGCCAGTCCGGCGTGGAGCTGTCCCCGCGCAGCCTGCCCGCCTGCCACCGGCTCGCCGCCGCGGCCACCACGGGCGAGGCGGTGCGGACCGACGTGGGCGAGCTCGACAACTCGCTGCGGCGGCACCCGGAGTTCACGGCCGCGAACCTCCGCGAGGCGGCGCGGGAACTGACCGAGCGGGAGTTCGGGCAGGACCTGGTCCTCGTCAACGGCATCGCCGACAACGAGGCGCGGGCGTACTGGCGCCGCTCCGGCGGCCGCGACCCGCGCGGCGACCACGTCCGGATCCGCGCCACGCTCGTCCTCAAGGACTCCACGAAGTCCGGCCCGCTCAACGTGACGTTCTACGCGCTGGCCGTCGCGACGGTGTCGTTCGTGCTCGGCTGGCTGCTGGTGGGCAGCCCGTGGCCGTACGGCCGGGCCGCCACCGAGGCGCTCGGCCACATCGGCGACGGCCAGTCGGTGATCACGATGTTGCTGCTGCTGCCGGGTTTCCTCTACAGCCGCCTGTCGCTGCCGCCGCGGCGCACCGTGCTCGGGTACCTCGGCACGCTGCCGCAGGCGCTGGTCCAGCTGAGCATCGCGGCCATCGCCGGGTTCGCCGCGGCCGTCGCGACGCAGAGCCGCGGCGAGGTCGTCCAGGTCGCCCTCACCGTGGCGGTCGCGCTGCCGGTGCTCGCCGCGCTCGTGCTGTTCGGCCAGGCGTCCTGGCGCGAATCGGCGACCCCGCTCTCGCGCATCGGGGCGCCGCGGTGGGCGGGCTCCGGCGCGTGGGACCGCCGCAAGCCCCTCGATGCCGACGTGCGGTTCGACTCGTCCGGGGGGTGGTGAAGGGTGCGCACCCAGCGGATCTCCGTGCGGAACGTGGCCGACCTGGCCCGGGCCGGCTTCGAGATCGCGCGGCAGCCGGTGACGCAGGTGGACTTCGAGGTGCACCACGCGGTGGCCCGCCACGGCTACCTGCGCGAACTCGTCTCCGCCGGCTCCGAAAGCACCGTCTTCCTGGAGACGCTGTGCTCGGCCACGAACGGCGCCGGCGTCGTGATCGGCACCCGCACCCGCAAACCCCTGGACGGCACCGAGGTCGTCGAGCGCGTCGACGGCCACCAGCCGGCGGAACGCCCGCAGGAGAGCTCGGGCGGCTGGGTGTTCCACCAGACGACCTCGCCCAACCCGACGTTCATCTACGAGTCCGCGCAGCGGTTCGAGGGCCTGATCGCGATCGACCCGGGCGCGCGCGAGGTGAGCGAGTGGCACGGCCTCGCGATCCGCGACCTCGTCCGGGAGATCTCCGACGCCGCGTCCTCGCTCATCGACGCGCCGCTGCTGTCGCTGCAGTGCCCGGCGCAGCTGCCGCTCGTCGTCAAGACCCGCAACCACGACCTGCGCACCCGCAAGGAGATCGCGTCGCCGTGCGCGTCGCTGGCCGTCCGGTTCGCGATCGCGCTACGGGACGCCTCCGCGGCCGCGCGGTTCGAGCTGGCCGACCGGTTCCGTGAGCTGTGCGAGAAGCACCGGTACAGCTTCTGGCTCGCCGACACGCGGCCGGGACACCGGCAGGGCAACTGGTTCGAGGTCTACCACGCCGACGGCGAGTTCTCCCCGCTGTACAAGGGCGATCTCCGGTCCCGCCAGCGGATCGGCGCGGTCCTGCCGGTGACGTTCGTCGGGCCGGCGCGGGTCGGCTCCACGAACGCGATCGCCGCGTTCCTGCAGCGCTACCCCCAGGTGGGGGTGGTCGGCTGCGCGGCCACGACGCTGTCGGACGTCGCGTTCGTCCACCTGCAGCTGGCGATCCACGGCGTGGCCACCGACCGGCTGAACCGCATCCTCGGCAAGCTGCTCGGCGAGGCCACCACCCCGGCCCGGCCGCACAAGCTGCTGCGCGAGCTGTTCAAGCGCCTCGGCCTGCCACCCGACCCCGACGGGCCGGGCCCGTCCGCGAAGGACCCGACCAGCGACTACCAGACGTTCACCGGTCCCGCGTTCGCCTACCGCCCGTTCCAGATGCCCGACTGCATGGCGGTGTGGGTGTCGTGGGAGATCGCCCGCCAGCACCGGGGGCTGGCCGCCCCGCTGGATTGCCTGTACCGCGCCCTGGCCCAGGTCGCGCCCCGGGTGTCACCGGACACCACCGGCTCGGCGGGTGATCTGGCCACCGTCGAGTACCTCATCTGCCGCGCGACCGAGCAGTCCGTGGTGCGGGGCAAGGCGAAGCTGGCGGTCCCGAAGTCGGTCCTGCGCCAGTTCTCCTCAGGCGGGGTCGAGCTGCCCGCGTCCAAGCTGTGCGCGGCGCTGGAGGAGGCGTGGAAGGCCCACGTGGACCAGTCCGGTGTGGACGGGGTGAGCGAGCTGACGGTGGCGTGGCGCGAATCTTGGCTGGGTCACTGGACCTATTCTTAGCCCGGCTCGCCGGGGGCAGCCGCCGATCTTCGTTCAGCGCGCTTCCCCCGCGGCCGGGACGAACCTGCGCAAGGCCTGCTTGCCCACCTCGACCGCCGCGTTCCCGCGGTCCAGCAGATCTCGCTGGTAGCGCTCCAACGCCGGGAGCAGGTCCTCCCGGCCCCGGTCGACCTCGGTCAGCCGCGCGCTCAGCCGCACGGCGTCCTGCATCGCGGTGACGGCCCCGTTTCCGCCGCTGGCCAGTGTCTGGTGCGCGGCGTCCCCCAGCAGCGTCACGCGGCTCACCGGCCACGGTGGCATCGGGCGGTCGAAGACCTTGGAGCGGCCGACGGCGCTCAGGTCGGCGCTTTGCACCAGCGCCCGGAGATCGGGATGCCAGCCGTCGATCAGCTCCAGCACCAGTTCGCGGGCGTCCTCCCGGGCCGGCCCGGCGGCCACCGGGTGGTCCGGCGGGACCAGCAGCACCCACCGCACGTAGCTTTCCCGCCGCGGCACGGGCAGCCCGGGAACGAGCTCGGCGGCCGCTTCCGCCGGCTCCCGGTCGAAGTCCATCCGGCCCAGCATCAGCGTGACCGCCGGCCCCTTGACCATGGTGCCGCGCCCGGGGACGAGCCGGCGGAAGCGGTCGGTGGCCGGGGTGCGGCCCATCGCGCCGCACAGGTCGGCGTCGACGAGCCGGACCTCGGGCACCACCCGGCGGCGCACCACCGAGTTCCCGCCTTCCGCGCCGACCAGGACGTCACCCGTGGCTTTCGTGCCGTCGGCGAAGAAGGCGGTGACGGTCTCCTCATCTTCCGTGAAGCTCTTGAGCCGCTTTTCGAAGGAGACCCGGTCGCCGAGGTCGCCGAGCAGGATCTGCCGCAGCACCTGCCGGTCGAACGCCCTCGACTCCTCCGGCCCGGGCAAGTCGCTGCTGAGCAGGGTGAGCTGTTCGTCGAAGAGCAGTCCCGGCCCGGTCAGGCTGCCGCTGGTGGCTTCGGCGAGGGCGTAGAGCCGCGGCGGCAGGCTCTCGCGCAGGGCGTCCATCGCCGGCGGTGCGAGGCCGATCCGGTAGCCCTGGGTGCGTTCGCCGGTGCCGTCGTCGGCCTCGAACACGCGGACGTCGAGGCCCGCGCGGACCAGGGCGTGCGCGAGCGTCAGCCCGCCGAGTCCGGCGCCGATCACCAGAATCCGTGTCATCGTGATCCCCCATCTCCAGGTGAACAACGTTCACGTGTACATTGTTCACGTAGGCGGGGCAGGACTGTCAAGCCCGGGTTTTCGGAGGACTTTCGTGGGGCAGCGGCGCACCGAGGTACTGCAGGCGGCGATCGAGCTGCTCGACGAGGCCGGCTTGGACGCGCTGACGATGCGCCTCCTGGCGAGCCGGCTCGGGGTGCGCGCGAGTGCGTTGTACCGGCACTACCCGAGCAAACAGGCGCTGCTGGACGCGATGGTGGCTTCGCTGGTGGGCCCCGCTTCCGCGCTGCCGGCCGACGCGCCCTGGGAGGAGCTGCTGCGCGGCGCGGCCTCGGGCATGCGCGACGTGATGTTGTCCCACCGCGACGGCGCCCGCCTCATTTCGGGCTTCCACGACCCGGGCCCCGAGGCGATCGCGGTGTTCGAGAACCTCGTCGAGGCATTGGCCGGCGCGGGTGTGACGACGGAGACGGCGACGGTCGCGGTCGACACGGTGCTGGCTTACGCCAACGGTTTCACGACCGAGGAGCAGGCGAGGAAGACCGGGTGGCCCAGGGAGGAGCGCGACCGCGCTTTCGGCGCCGGGCTCGACTTGATCATCACCGGCATCAAGGAGTCACTGCCGTCGTGAGGCCGGCCCGGGGCCCGGCAAGGTTGGCAAGCCTGGTTGGCAGGCCGGGGGCCCGACGGCAGGCCCGGGCCTGCCGGGCCGGCCGGGCCTGCCGAGCCGGCCGGAGCGGCCGGGCCGGCCCCGGGAGGGAGGGCCGGTGGGCAGGGGCGGCGATTACGGCG
>NZ_JBFBBQ010000158.1:0-11764 GCF_040682775.1 Amycolatopsis sp. NPDC051106
ATATTCCGATCTGTCCCCCGGGTCTAAGGCCGCACTTTCATATGAAAGTGCGGCCTTCGACAGCGGCGGTCAGCGGTCCGAGGCCGGCTTCAACGCTCCGCCCACCAGCGTGTCCAGCAACGTCGTCGCGACCTTCAGGTCCACCGTCCGCGCCGCCAGCACGTCCGAGTACAGGAACGACTCGCCCAGCCGCACCACCGCGAACGCCAGGTCCGGCAACCCGACCAGGGGCGTCAAGCCCGCCGCCGATGCGTCCGCGCGGAACAGCTCCACGTGCGCGTCGACCAGGGCCGGCTGGACCGCGCCGCGCGGGTCGGTCAGCACCCTCAGCGCCACCGCCGACTCCGCCTCGATCAGCTTGCGCATCCCCTCGTTGGCCGCGACCTCGCGCCGGTACTCCTCCATCACCCACAGGCACCGCAGCCGGCCCGCGGGGGTGCGGACCGCGTCGCCGTGGGAGTCGCGCCAGCTGTCGAGGGCCCGTTGCCACGTGCGGTCGGAGAGCAGCCGCAGCCCCGCGCCCATCAGGTCGTCGCGGTTGCCGACGCGGCGGAAGAACGTCGTGCGGGAAATCCCGAGCTCCGCCGCCATCCGGCCGAGGTCGAGGCGGGTACCGGCGAACAGCAGCCGCGCCGCGTGGCGGACGATTTCGTCGGTCGAGACGGTCACCGGCTCACCCTATCGGCAGGTCGCCGACGGTTACTTTGAAGTGCGTGCCCCCGCGCGGTTAGCGTGGTGGCGTGCGCGTAGACATCTGGTCCGATCTCGTCTGTCCCTGGTGCTATCTCGGCAAGCGCCGCTTCGAGCAGGCGGTCGCCGAGCTCGGCGCCGACGTCGAGGTCGTGCACCACTCGTTCCAGCTCGACCCGTCCTTCCCACGCGGGACTTCCCGGCCGACGCGTGAGGTGCTGTCCGAAAAGTACGGCCGGACGCTCGAAGAAGCCGACGCGATGGAAGCGCAGATGGAACAGCGCGCGGCCGCCGACGGTCTCGAGTACCACCTCGACGGCGTCCACATGGGAAACACCGTCGACGGCCACCGCCTGGTGCACCTGGCCGGCGAGCGCGGACTGGCCGACGCCGTCGTCGATCGCTTCTACCGCGCGCACTTCACCGAACGACGGTCGTTGTTCGACCGCGACTCGCTGGTGGAACTGGCGGCCGAAGCCGGGCTCGATGCCGCCGAGGCCCGCGCGGTGCTCGAGTCGGACGCCTACGAAGCCGAAGTCGCGGCGGACGGCGAACAGGCGCGGGCACTCGGCGCGACCGGGGTGCCGTTCTTCGTGATCGACGAGCGGTTCGGCGTCGCCGGCGCGCAGTCACCCGAGGTGTTCACCCAGGTGCTGCGCCGCGCGGCGGAGGTCAGCGGCGCCGCCGCCGGCTGAACCGCGAACGGTCGGTCGCGACGCCGGCCAGGTGCAGGGCGACGCACAGCAGGCCGGCGGTGGTGAGCGTGGTGGTGGTGATGATCGGGCCGAGGCCGAACCCGGCCAGCTCCATCAGGAGGGCGAGCCCGAAGAGCACGGCGGCGAGGATGGCGAGCATGACGCCTCGTTTCTGCAGCGGTGGGCCGAATGGTCCACACCACTGCGACATTCGCGGAACCGGCGGTCCCGGCTGGGTGGCCAGTAATGCCCGCGGTCCGGTGTAGTCAAACAGGACAAGCCGGCTCGCGTGCCGGGAGGGCCGGCCGACGTGCTCGACGTGCTGGACGTGCCGACGGCCGGGGGAGTCGGTCCGCGTGCCGGAAGGGTCGGCTGGCGTGCTTGGGGAGTCGGCTGGCGTGCTTGGAGAGTCGACTCGCGTACCTGGGCGGTCGGCTCGCGTACCTGGGGAGTCGGCTGGCGTGCCTAGAGAGTCGACTCGTGTACCTGGGCGGTCGGCTTGTGTTCCTGGACGGTCGGCTGGCGTGCCGGGAGAGTCGACTCGCGTGCCTGGGGAGTCGGCTCGCGTACCTGGGCGGTCGGCTCGCGTACCTGGAGGGTCGGCTCACCTCCAGGGCCGCCGGCTGCGAAATGCTCGCCGCGTGGCGCCGCCCCCCGTCTTCCATTCTGCCGGTGGGCACCGACAGTTTTGGCGCTTGAGAGCGGCGGGCGAGGTCAGGCTGGTGGGGGTGCCGTGCTCGAACGGAGGACCAGCTCCGTCGGCACCGTCACCGGCTCGCCCACCTCCGCTCCTGTCTCGATCTCCGCCAGCAGCGCCGAAACCGCGTGGTGGCCGACCGCTTCGAACGACTGGCGGATCGTCGTCAGCGGGGGCCAGAAGCACGCCGACTCCTCCATGTCGTCGAACCCCACCACGCTCACCTCGTCCGGTACGCGACGTCCTGTTTCGTGCAATGCCCGCAACAGCCCCAACGCCATCTGGTCGTTCGCCACGAACACCGCCGTCACCGACGGATCGGCGGCCAGCTGCAACCCCACCTCATATCCCGACGCCGGGGACCAGTCGCCGACGAACACCGGCGGGACGTACGCGCCCGCCAGTTCCAACGTCGCTCGCCAGGACTTGCGGCGGCGCTCGGCCGAGTACGACTGGGGCGGCCCCGCGATGTGCCACACCGTCGCGTGCCCCAGCTCCAGCAGGTGGCGGGTCGCCGTGGCGGCGCCGTCGGCCTGGTCGGTGTCGACCACCGGGTAGTCGTACCGCGCGCTCGAGTCGATCACCACCACCGGGAGCCCGTGCGGCAGCTCGATTTCGCTCTGGTCGAGCTGGTGCTGCTCGATCAGGATGATCACGCCGTCGACGGCCTGCTCGTTCAGCTTGCTGAACGCCCCCGTCACCTCGCCCTGCGTCGGGCGCGTCACCGGCATCAGGATGATCGAGAACCCCTCCGGGACGACCGCCGCCGCGATGGCGTCGAGCGTGCGGCTGTTGCCGAACGTCGGCAGCGCCGAAATGATCACGCCGATGCTGCGGAACTTGCCGTTGCGGAGTGCGCGCGCCGCGCTGTTGGGGCGGTAGCCGATCCGGCGCATCGCGGCGAGGACGCGCTCGCGGGTGGCGTCGTCCACATTGGTCTTGCCGTTCGCTACGCGGGACACCGTCTGGCCGGACACGCCCGCCTCGCGCGCGACGTCCGCCATCGACGGTCCACGACGGGGGGATGCAGCCGGCACGAGTGTCTCCTCGGGTGTCCTGGACATGTTTACGTCAACACGTTACCCTCCGACCGTCCATGTTGACGTAAACATCTGCAACACCGGAGAGACGATGACGTCCACAGCGGCTCCGCCCGTCCCGGCGCCGGCCCGCCCGGCACCGCCGGTCCGCCGACCGCGGCGGAACTGGCGAGGCTGGCTCTTCGTCGCTCCCTTCATGCTCGTGTTCGCGCTGACGTTCATCGCGCCGGTCGTCTACGCGTTCGTGCTCAGCCTCTTCCGCGACCAGGCCTTCTTCGGTGGCACGGTGTTCGTCGGCGCCGACAACTACGCGCAGGTGCTCGCCGACCCGAAGTTCTGGGAGTCCTTCCAGCGGGTGCTGGTGTTCCTCGCCGTGCAGGTGCCGATCATGCTGCTGCTCGCGCTGGTCGCGGCCCTGGCGATCGACAGCGCCCGGCTGCACGCCGCCGGGTTCTTCCGGATCGTGATCTTCCTGCCGTACGCGGTGCCCGCCGTGGTCGCCACGCTGATGTGGGGCTTCATCTACGGCGACCACTTCGGACTGGCCGCGGACCTGAACCACCTGCTCGGCACCGACGCGGTGAAGCCGCTTTCGCAGAACTGGCTGCTCACCTCGATCGGCAACGTCGTCACCTGGGAGTTCGTCGGCTACAACATGCTGATCTTCTACTCCGCGCTGAAGGTGATCCCCACCGAGCTGTTCGAGGCGGCCGCGATCGACGGCGCCGGCACGTTCCGCGTGATCCGGTCGGTCAAGCTCCCCGCGATCCGCGGCGCCATCGTGATCGCCACGATCTTCTCGATCATCGGCAGCTTCCAGCTGTTCAACGAGCCGAACATCATGCGCAACCTGGTGCCGAACGTCATCGGCACCTTCTACACGCCCAACATGTACGCCTACAACCTCTCCTTCGCGGGCCAGCAGTACAACTACTCCGCCACGGTCGCGATCGTGATGGGCGTGATCACCGCGATCATCGCCTACGTCGTGCAGCTGCGCGGCTCCCGGAAGGGGATGTGACGTGGCCGCTGTTGCGACGAAAACGCTCTCGGTGACGCGGCCCCGCAAGTCGCGCACGCTCACCGCCGTCATGGCGCTGTACCTGGTCTACACGCTGGTTCCGCTGGCGTGGCTGGTGATCAACGCGTCCAAGACGCAGCCGGCGCTGTTCTCGACGTCCGGCCTGTCCTTCGGCGGCCCGTTCGCGCTCTTCGACAACATCGCGCAGACGTTCACCTACAACGACGGGATCTTCTTCCGCTGGCTGGGGAACACCCTGCTCTACGTCGTCGTCGGCGCCGGCGGCGCGACGATCCTCGCCACGGCGGCGGGCTACGGCCTGGCCAAGTACCGCTTCCCCGGCCGCCGCGCGGTGTTCGCGATCGTCCTCGGCGCGGTGGCCGTCCCCACGACGGCGCTGGCCGTGCCGACGTTCCTGATGTTCAGCAAGCTCGGGCTGACGAACACGCCCCTGTCCGTCATCATCCCGTCGCTGATCAGCCCGTTCGGCCTCTACCTGATCTGGGTCTACGCCGCCGACGCCATCCCGGACGAGCTGATGGAGGCGGCGCGGATCGACGGCGCGGGCGAGCTCCGGATCTTCTTCACCGTGACACTGCGCCAGCTGGCCCCCGGGATCGTCACGGTCGCGCTGTTCACGATGGTGCAGACCTGGAACAACTACTTCCTGCCGCTGATCATGCTCAGCGAACCGAAGTGGTACCCGCTGACCGTCGGGCTCAACCAGTGGAGCGCGCAGGCCAACGGCGCCGGCGCCCAGCCGATCTTCAACCTGGTGCTCACCGGGTCGCTGCTCACCATCATCCCCCTCGTCATCGCTTTCCTGTTCATGCAACGGTTCTGGCAATCGGGACTGAGCGCGGGGAGCGTCAAGCAATGAGCCGTCACACCGTCGTGAAGGGACACTCGATGTCACGCATCCGCAGTCGCGCCAGGGCGTTCGCCGCCGTGGCGCTCGCCGCCGCTCTCGCGGTCGGCTGTTCGTCCGGGGGCTCCACGGCCGGGCCCGCGGCCGTCACCGGCACCCAGGACTCCGTCGACGCCGCGCTCAAGGCGGGCGGGTCGATCACGTACTGGAGCTGGACCCCGTCGGCCAAGGACCAGGTCGCCGCGTTCGAGAAGCAATACCCGAACGTCAAGGTCAACTACGTCAACGCCGGGACGAACAAGGACGAGTACACCAAGCTGCAGAACGCGATCAAGGCCGGCTCCGGCGCGCCGGACGTCGCGCAGATCGAGTACTACGCCCTCCCGCAGTTCGCGCTGACCGATTCACTGGTCGACCTGAATCAGTACGGCTTCGGGTCATTCGAAAAGGACTACAGCGCCTCGACGTGGGCCCAGGTCAAGAGCGCCAACGGGGTCTACGGCCTGCCGCAGGACTCCGGCCCGATGGCGCTGTTCTACAACAAGGAAGTCTTCGACAAGAACGCCATCGCCGTGCCGAAGACGTGGGAGGAGTACATCGCCGCGGCGAAGAAGCTGCACGCCGCCGATCCCACGAAGTACATCACCTCGGACACCGGTGACCCCGGCTTCGCGCTGAGCATGATCTGGCAGGCCGGCGGGCACCCGATCGGCGTCGACGGCCGGAACGTGAAGGTGAACTTCGCCGACGCGGGCACCAAGAAGTGGACCGCGATGTGGGACCAGCTGATCCAGGGCAAGCTGCTCGCCCCGGTCAAGGAGTGGTCCGACGACTGGTTCCGCGCCCTCGGTGACGGCACCATCTCGTCCCTGGTCACCGGCGCCTGGATGCCCGGCAACTTCATCTCCTCGGTGCCCGGGGGCAGCGGCAAGTGGGCCGTCGCGCCGATGCCGACCTACGACGGGCAGAAGGCGGTCACCGCCGAGAACGGCGGCAGCACGCAGTCGGTGCTCAAGCAGAGCAAGAACCCGGCGCTGGCCGCGGCGTTCGTGCGCTGGCTCAACCACGACGGCGGCGTCCAGCCGTTCATCAAGAGCGGCGGCTTCCCGTCCACCACGGCCGACCTGACCTCGCCCGCGTTCGTCGACCAGGCGGTGCCGTACTTCGGCGGCCAGAAGATCAACCAGGTGCTGACCCAGGCGTCGAAGGACGTCGCGCCGGGCTGGACCTACCTGCCGTACCAGACCTACGCCAACAGCGTCTTCAGCGACACCGCTGGCAAGGCCTACCTGAACGGCACCGGGCTCGACGCCGGGCTGGCGGCCTGGCAGCAGGCGATCGTCGACTACGGCAACCAGCAGGGCTTCACGGTCAGCGCCGGATGACCGTCCACATCGAAGGTGACGCCGCCGAGGTGATCGGCCCGGTCCCCCGTCGCCTCTTCGGCTCGTTCGTCGAGCACATGGGCCGGTCCGTCTACACGGGACTGTACGAACCAGGACACTCCACAGCGGACGAACGCGGGTTCCGCGGCGACGTCCTGGAGCTGGTCCGCGAGCTCGGGCCGACCGTGGTCCGCTACCCCGGCGGCAACTTCGTCTCGAGCTACCGCTGGGAAGACGGCGTCGGGCCGGATCGCCCGGCCCGGCTCGACCCCGCCTGGCACAGCGTCGAGTCCAACCGCTTCGGCCTGCACGAGTTCGCCGCGTGGGCCGAAGCGGCGGGGACCGAGGTGATGTACGCCGTCAACCTCGGTACCCGCGGTATCCAGGAAGCCGCCGACGTCCTGGAGTACTGCAACCACCCGGGCGGCACGGAACTGAGCGAGCGGCGGCGCGCGAACGGCGCCGACCGCCCGTTCGGCTTCAAGCTCTGGTGCCTGGGCAACGAGATGGACGGCCCGTGGCAGATCGGCCACAAGACGGCCGGCGAGTACGGCCGCCTGGCCGCGGAGACCGCCCGGGTCATGCGGATGATCGACCCGGACGTCGAACTGGTCGTGGCCGGCAGCTCCCACGCCGACATGCCGACGTTCGGCGAGTGGGAGCGCACGGTGCTGCGCCACACCGCGGACCTCGTCGACCACATCTCGCTGCACGCCTACTACCAGGAACTGCACGGCGACACCGACAGCTACCTCGCCAGCGGCGCCGCGCTGGACCGCTACATCCGCACGACGGCGGGGATCATCGACGAGACCCTCGCCGAACTGGGCCTCGAGAAGAAGATCGGGATCAGCGTCGACGAGTGGAACGTCTGGGACCTGCGCCGCTGGAACGAGGTCGACCAGGCGCGGCTCGCCGAGGGCGGCTGGCGCGAACACCCGCGGATCATCGAGGACACCTACACGGTCACCGACGCGGTCGTCGTCGGCTCGCTGCTGAGCACCCTGCTGCGCAACGTCGACCGCGTCACGATGGCCAGCCAGGCGCAGCTGGTGAACGTCATCGCGCCGATCCGGACCGAGCCCGGCGGCCCGGCCTGGCGCCAGGCGACGTTCCACCCGTTCCGGCAGGTGGCCGCGCTGGCGAGCGGGGCGAGCCTGCGGCTGACCGTCGAGGGCGAGAGCCTGCGCACCGCACAGCACGGCGAGGTCGACCTCGTGGACGTCGCCGCGACGGCCGAGGAATCCGGGCGTGGCGCGGTGTTCCTCACCAACCGGGCCACGGCGTCGCCGACCGAGGTCCGGATCCGCCTGCGCGGCGCGCGGTACGGCGTGTACGCCGCCGAAACCCTGACCACACCCGAAGGCGAGACGCGCCACGCCGTCAACGCCGCCGACGCACAACCGGTCCGGCCGGTGCCCCTGCCGGGCACCGCCGTGACGTCCGACCCCGGGGGGACGACCATCACCGTGACACTGCCACCCCTGTCCTGGACCGTGCTCCAGCTGTCCCCGGAGGCGGGCGGCCATGCCTGAGTTCGTCATCGGGGAGACCGACTTCCTGCTCGACGGCCGGCCGTTCCGGATCCTTTCCGGTGCCCTGCACTACTTCCGCGTGCACCCGGACCTGTGGGCCGACCGGATCGACAAGGCCCGGCGGATGGGCCTGAACACCATCGAGACGTACGTCCCGTGGAACGCGCACGCCCCCTCGCCGGGCGAGTTCGACCTCTCCGGCGGGCTCGACCTCGACCGGTTCCTGCGGCTCGTCGCCGACGCCGGCATGTACGCGATCGTGCGGCCCGGCCCGTACATCTGCGCGGAGTGGGACAACGGCGGCCTGCCGGCGTGGCTGTTCCGCGACCCGTCGGTCGGGGTCCGCCGGTACGAGCCGAAGTACCTCGACGCCGTGCGCGAATACCTCACGCGCGTCTACGAAGTCGTGGTGCCGCACCAGATCGACCGCGGTGGGCCGGTGCTGCTCGTCCAGGTCGAGAACGAGTACGGCGCGTTCGGCGACGACAAGCGGTACCTGCGGGCGCTGGCCGAGCACACGCGGGCCTCCGGGATCACCGTGCCACTGACCACGGTGGACCAGCCGGACATGCTCGAAGCGGGAAGCCTGGACGGGCTGCACCGCACCGCGTCCTTCGGCTCGAACGCCGAGGCGCGGCTCGCGATCCTGCGCGCGCACCAACCCACCGGGCCGCTGATGTGCAGCGAGTTCTGGAACGGCTGGTTCGACCACTGGGGCGCCCACCACCACACGACGTCGGCCGCGGACGCGGCGGCCGAACTCGACGCGCTGCTCGCCGCGGGCGCGTCGGTCAACCTGTACATGTTCCACGGGGGCACCAACTTCGGGCTCACCAGCGGCGCGAACGACAAGGGCGTCTACCAGCCGCTGGTCACCTCCTACGACTACGACGCGCCGCTGGACGAAGCCGGCGACCCGACGCCGAAGTACCACGCCTTCCGCGACGTGATCGCGCGCTACCACAAGGTGCCGGACTCCGTTCCGCCGCCGGCCCGGCCCGCACCGGCTTTCGAGGCCGTGCTGCGTGACCCCGTCCGGCTGCTCGACGCCCCGGACCGCTGGGGCGCCTGGGAGTTCCACGAGGACCTGCCCGCGTTCGACGACCTGACGCCGATGCCGCGGATCGCCCTGCTGCGCACGACCGTCTCGGGTGACCGGCCGGGCGTCCTGGCGTTCGGCGAGGTCCGCGACCGCGCGACGGTGTTCTTCGACGGCGCCCCGATCGGCACGCTGCTGCGCGAGCACCACGACCGCGCGCTCGCGCTGCCGCGGGCGAACGGCGAACTGCTGGTGCTGGTCGAGGACCAGGGCCGCGTCGACTACGGCCCGCGGATCGGCGAAGCCAAGGGCATCATCGGCGGCGCGACGCTGCACGGCGAGCCGGTGGCCGGCTGGGAAGTGCTGCCCCTGGATCTGGGGGCGCTGCCCGAGCCGGTGACATCGTCCACTGTAGAGGGTCCGGTGGCCGGGCCCGTGCTCCTGCGCGCGTCGTTCGAGGCCGAGGCGTCCGCGGACCTCTTCCTCGACACCGGCGAGTGGGGCAAGGGTCTCGCGTGGCTCAACGGGTTCCCGCTCGGCCGGTACTGGCGGCGCGGGCCGCAGCGGACGTTGTACGTGCCGGGGCCGGTCGTCCGCGCGGGGGCCAACGAACTCGCCGTGCTCGAACTGGACACGATGCTCGACCCGGCGGCCCGGTTCGTGCCGCGGCCGCTGCTGGGACACACCGAGGCCTGAGGAAGTCCCCACCGGAACGAAGGGCAGTTCGACGATGAACCGCTTGCTCACCGTCCTTTGTGTACCCCTCGTCGCACTGGGAGTCGTGGCCGCACCGGCGGCCGCGGCCACCACCGTGACCGTGAAGCCCGACCCGACGTACCGCCAGCAGCCGTTCGAAGGCTGGGGCTCGAGCCTCGCGTGGATGGCCGAGGCGACCGGCGGCTACCCCGACGCGGTCCGCACCAAGCTGGCCGACCTCGTCTTCGGTCCCGACGGGCTGAACCTGAACATCGCCCGGTTCAACATCGGCGGTGGCAACGCCCCGGACGTCCCGGCGTACCTGCGTCCGGGCGGTGCCGTGCCGGGCTGGTGGAAGGCACCGGCCGGGACCACGCGGGCCGACAAGGACTGGTGGACACCCGGGGATCCCGCCGAGTTCGACGCCGCCGCCGACCCGAACCAGCGCTGGTGGGTGGACCGCATCAAGAAGCGCATCACCAAGTGGGAGGCCTTCAGCAACTCGCCGCCGTACTTCCAGACCGTGTCGGGGTACGTCTCGGGTGGCTTCAACGCGACCGACGAGCAACTGCGTCCGGACAAGATCGGCGACTTCACGGCGTACCTGGCGCAGGTGGTGCGGACCCTGGAACGCGCGCACGGCATCAAGTTCGCTTCGGTGAACCCGCTGAACGAGCCCAACACGAACTACTGGAAGACGACCCTCGGCGCCGACGGGAACCCGGCCGGCGGCCGGCAGGAGGGCGCGCACATCGGGCCGTCGGTGCAGTCGCAGCTGATCCCGGCGATGGCCGCGGCGCTGCCCGGGAAGGTGGTTTCCGCGCCCGACGAAACCAACCCGGACATCTTCGCCGCGGACTGGAACGGCTGGACTCCGGCGGCGCGCGCGGCGGCCGGGCGGCTGAACGTGCACACCTACGGCACCGGCAACCGGCCGATCCCGCGCGACATCGCCAAGGGCGCGGCGAAGCCGTTGTGGATGAGCGAGGTCGGCGGCAGCTGGCTCGACCGGCAGGACTTCACCAGCATGGACCCGGGGCTCGGGCTGGCCGGCCAGATCACCGACGACCTGCGGCTGCTCGAGCCGAGCGCGTGGGTGAGCTGGCAGCCGATCGAGGACTACGACAACATGAAGCCCGGCGGGGAGTCCGCGGCCGGGATGAACTGGGGCGAGATCCAGGTTCCGTTCGGCTGCAAGACGTCCGACTGTCCTATCCGGACCAACACGAAGTTCGACACGATGCGGAACTTCACCCACTACATCCGCCCGGGTGACCGGCTGATCGCGTCGAACGACACCGCCTCGACGGCCGCGATGCGCGGCGACGCCCTGTCTTCGGTGGTCCACGTCAACTCGGGCACGGTGGAGCAGGACGTCACGCTGGACCTGTCCGGGTTCGGGTGCGTCCGGCCGGGCGCGTCGGTGACGCCGGTCGTCACCGACGTCACCGGTGCGTTGCGGCGGGGCAAGCCGGTGCGGGTGACGTCGGCCCATGCGACGCTGCGGGTCCCGGCGCGCTCGGTGACGACATTCCTGGTCGACGGCGTCTCGTCGGCTCTCGCGGGCACGGGACTGGGCTCGGGAAAGCCGTTCACGTTCACCGGCGTGCAGAGCGGCAAGTCACTGTCGGCGGAGGACGGCTCGCTGGTCCAGCGCACGACGGACGCATCGACGGCCGCGCAGCGCTGGACGCTGACCGACCGCACGGGCCGCTACGGCAACCGCGACCGGTTCACGATCTCGTCCGTGGGGACGGGCCAGGTGCTCAGCACGGCGGGCGGAGCGGTGACGCTGACCCCGCCCGGAACGGCCGACGCGGCCGCGCAGTGGACGGTGTCGACCACGGGCGACGGAACGTGGACGTTCGTCAACGCGGCGGACGGGCAGCTACTGGACGTCACCGGCGAGTCCCGCGACGACGGCGCGCGGATCGGCCTGTACCGGCCGACGAACGGCCCGAACCAGCGCTGGCAGGCCGTCACCCGCTGACCAGGGTGCGCCCCATTGAGGTTTTCTCAGTAGGGCTGAGTGGGGTGCGTGTTATCCCCAGATCAGACGTGGGGCCACTGGTAGGACTGAGTTTGCGAAGACCAAGCC
>NZ_JBFBBQ010000159.1:0-11357 GCF_040682775.1 Amycolatopsis sp. NPDC051106
GGCGAGCGGGGCCCCGCTCGCCCACCCGGTTTCCGGGTTTTCTGCCGCCCTGCCAGGCGTGGGAGCACAGTGTCTGCGGCTGCGGTGCCCGGGACGGTGACCGTCTGCTCGCCCAGCGCGGCCATGATTCCCTCGGCCAGCTGCTCGCCGATGCGGGGCGCGTGGGCCTTGGCGATCCCCGTCGGCCCGCCGCAGCGGGAGAGGATTTCCAGCACGGCTGGGTGGCTGATCCGCGGTCCGATGACGTGTTCGAGGGCGGGGTGGATGCCGGTGAGCAGGCCGCGGCTGCGGCTGCTGAGCCGGGTGGCCCCGCCGGCCAGGTCGTCGTCGAACCCGACCAGCACGTCCAGTTCGGCCAGGGCTTCACCGAAGTGGCCACGCGCAGCGGGCTGTCCGTCTCGACCGCCCGCCGACTGACCGGCGAACTCCGCGCGTGGGGCAGGCTGGAGCGCCTGGAGGACGGCCGCTACCGGATCGGCATCCGATGTGGACGATCGGCGCGCTCGCCCCGCGGCAGTGCGACCTGCGCGAAGCCGCGCTCCCCTCCATGCACGACCTCTACCAGGCCACCCAGGAGAACATCCAGTTGACCGTCCTGGACGGCACGGAAGCGCTGTGCACCGAGAAGATCTCCAGCACCAGGACGGTCCCCACCCTGACGCACGTGGGCGGGCGGCTGCCCTTGCACGCCACCGGGGTCGGCAAGGCGATCCTGGCCTTCTCCGGCCCGGACCTGCTCGCCACCGTGGCCGTCACCGGCCTGCCGCGGATGACCCCGAACACGATCACCCGGCCAGGCCGGCTCGCCGCGGCGCTGCAAGAGGTGCGCCGGACCGGGGCCGCCTGCTCCTACGAGGAAATGACCCTGGGCGCGGCGTCCGTCGCCGCCCCGGTCCTGCGGCTGGACGGCCGGGTCCGGGCCGCACTCGGCATCGTGGCCCACTCACGCGCCGCCGCCGTCGACCGGCTCGCCCCGGCGGTGCGCACCGCGGCGCTGGGCGTCGCCCGCGCGGCGAACTGAGCCGGAGTCACCACCGGTCCCAGTGCAGAACTTCGTCGACCGGGACCCGGGGTGCCGGCCGGAAGTCCGTCCCGACGGTGTGCGCGACCGGGATCACCGCGGCCTGCATCACCGACTCGTACGGAATGCCCAGGAGTGCGGCGACTTCCGGTTCGACCGGCATGTTCCCCGTCGTCCACACCGTGCCGAGGCCGTGCAGGCGCGCGGCGAGCATGAAGCTCCACACCGCGGGCAGCAGCGAGCCCCACCGGCCCGCTTGACGATTCGCGTCGAGGCCGTCGGTGCGGCCCTCGATGCACGGCACCACCAAGGCCGGCGCGCGGTGCAGGTTCTCCGCCAAGTGACGCAGTCCGCTCCAGACCCTCTCCATCGAGCCCGCCTTCACGGAGACGCGGCGCTGGTCGTCCGGGGACATCGGGGTGCTGTCCCGGCCGAGGCCGCGGCGCCAGAGCCGGGCCAGCGCGGCGCGGCGGTCCGGATCGGTGACCACGACGAAGTGCCAGCCCTGGCGGTTGCGGCCGGTCGGCGCCTGCAGGGCCAGTTCCACGCACCGGCGCAGGACGGCCGGGTCGACGGGCCGGTCGAAGTCGAGCCGGTGCCGCACCGCGCGGGTGGTGCTCAGCAGTTCTTCGGCCGTGAGAGCGAGCTTGTCCACGACACACCTCCTGGGGTTTCCGCAGCGGGCTTCCGCAGGCGTGCTGTGGCCGCGGCCGCGAGCAGGAACACGACGGCCTCGTAGCCCATCGCCGCGTCCAGCGCCCCGGCGGCGTAGACGATCCCCGCCAACGCCACGCCAAGCGTGCCGCCGAGCTGCTGCGCGGTCGGCAGCAGCCCCGACACGGAACTGGCCACCGGCACCGGAACCCGGTTCAAGACCAGGGAAAAAGCCGAGGCGGTGAAGACCCCGAACGCGAAGCCACCGGCTCCCAGCACCGTCCAGAGGACCGGCGCCGGCCCGGCCAGCGCCGGGATGACGAGCAGTGACACCGCGGCCAGCCCGGCGGACGCGGCGGCGAGCGCCGCGGCGCCGAACCGGCGTGCCGCGGTTTCGGCGACGGCGCTGCCCAGCAGGGCGCCGACCGCGTACGGCGCGACGGTCACCGCGGTCACCAGCGGGTCGCGGTGCAGCGCGCCCTGCAGGTGCAAGGAAAGCAGCAGGCTGAAGGACGGGATCCCGGCGTTGAAGAGGAACACCGCGCCGATGCCCCACCGGGTCCTCGACGCGGTCAGCGCTTCCGGCCGCACCAAGGGGTAGCGGACTCGGCGTTGTGCCGCGGCGAAGGCGGCGAGCAGGCCCAGCCCGAGGGCCAGGCTCGCCCACGTCCAGGCCGGCCAGCCCGCGTCCTGGCCGAGGGTCAGCGGCAGCACGAGCAGGACCAGCCCGGTCAGCGACAACGTGGCTCCGACCGGATCCACCCGGCTCGCGTCCGCCGGGCCGCGCCCGCCGGGCAGGATCCGGACCAGGGCCAGCGACACGACCCCCACCGGCACCGGCAGGGCCAGTGCCAGCCGCCAGCCCAGCCCGAACGGGTCCAAGTGCAGCAGGACGCCGCAGCACAGCGGACCGGCCAGCGACGCCACGGCCATCGTCGCCCCGTAGCGGCCCAGCACCCCGGCCCGCCGGTCGGCCGGCACCGCGGTCTGGATCAGCGACAGGATCTGCGGCGCGACCAGGCCGCTGCCGGCGCCCTGCACCAGCCGGGCGACCACGAGGGTCCCGACGTCCGGCGCGGCGGCCGCGGCCAGCGACGCCAGCGTGAACACGGCCGTACCGGCGACGAACACCCGCCGGTAGCCGAACCGGTCGCCGAGCCGCGCCGCGGTGATCAGCACGCAGGCGTAGGTCAGCGTGTAGCCGACCAGCGCGAGCTGTCCCGCGCCCGAGCCGGCGGCGAGGTCGTGGCGGATGCGCGGGACGGCGAGCTGCATCACGGTGACGCTCATCAGCTGGACGAAGGTCCCCGACAGCAGCACGGCTTGCGCGGCGGGCCTCATGCCTGCTTCGCGATCCGGCCGAGGAGTTCGGCGAGCTCGGCGGGGCCGGTCAGGAACGGTGAGTGCCCGCCGGGCAGGGAGTGCACCGCGAACGGGCTCTCCGGGGTGAGGCGGTCCGCTTCGGCGATCATCAGGTCCTGGGTGGTGGGCGGCAGCGCCAGGTCGTCGGTCAGCCGGATGTAGCTGCGCGGGACCTGGCCCCACCGCTTGGCGGTCACCGGGAACGCCCCGGCGAGCGAGGCCACCGGTTCGTCGGGGTGCAGCGTCAGGCGCCACCCCGGCCGGTCCGCGGGCCAGTCGGTCAGGAACGCCCGCCGGATCGCCTCGACTTCGGCGGGATCGGGCGAGAGCGGGTTGATCCGGAAGGCACCGATGACGTCGGGGTCGCCGGTCCGGGGTGCGTGGGCGGCGCCGGCGTTGACCGGGTCGGCGACGTAGTCCCCGAAGCGCGGCCGTCCGGCGGGCACGAACGCCGAGAGGTAGACGAGGTGATCGACCAGATCGGGGTGCCGCTCGACCGCGGCCGAGGCCGGGCCGCCGCCCGCGCTGTGCGCGACGAGGACCACGCGGGTGAACCGGCGGCGCACCTCGGCGAGCTCGGCGATCAGCGCGTCGACGAGCACCTCGGGGGTCAGCGCGGCGAGCGCCGAGGGCTCGGTGGCGAGCCCGGGCTGGCCGGGCCGGAGGTACCCGGACGGCAGCGGCGCGGTCACGCCGTGCCCGGGCAGGTCGACGGCGACGCCGACGGTGCCCTGGGCGGCCAGTGCCCGCTGGGTGGCGGCCCAGTGCAGTGAGGAGTGCCAGGCACCGTGAACGAGCACGCAAGCGGTGGTTTCAGTCATGAGGCCACTCCACCGCGCCGCACGCGGGCTATCCACTTTCATATCTGAATCAACCTCCCTTGATATCCTGAACGTATGGAGTCGCGTCACCTCCGCTACGCCCTCGCGCTGGCCGAGCACCAGCACTTCGGCCGCGCCGCCGCGTCCCTCGGCATCGCCCAGCCGCCGCTGTCCACCCAGATCGCGGCCGTCGAACGCGAGGTCGGCGAGCGGCTGTTCGACCGCACGCCCCGCGGGGTGTTCCCGACCGCAGCAGGCACCGCGTTCCTGGCCCGGGCCCGGCGGGCGCTGAGCGAGATGACGGCCGCCGCGGTCGAAGCCGGCCGTGCGGCCCGCGGCGAAACGGGTCAGCTGCGCATGGGCTTCATCGGCTCGGCCCTGCTCGACCCGCTGCCCGGTGTGCTGGGCCGGTTCCGCAGGGCCCGGCCGGGCGTCCGGCTCGACCTGCGGGAGATGAACAGCCCGGACGGGACAGCGGCCCTGGTCGCGGGCGAACTCGACGTCGCGGTCGGCCGCGGCACCCCGCGCGGCGCGGGCGTGGACGGCCTGGTGACCGTCCCCATCGGCGCCGACCACCTGGTCGCCGTCGTCGGCACCGCCCACCCCTTCGCCGGCCGCTCGGATATCCGGCTCGACCAGCTCGCGGCCGAGCAGCTGATCATGTCGGCGCCCGCGGAGGAACCCGCCGTGGCCACGCGCCTGCGCGACCTGTTCGGCGCCGGCGCCGCCGCGCTGGACGCCGCGACGATGTCCCGTGACGTCCACACGATCATCGGGCTGGCGGCGTGCGACGTCGGCGTCGGCCTCGGCCCGGCCCGGATGCGGCTGGTCGCCCGCAAGGACGTCTGGTTCTGCGACATCGCCCCGCGCGTCCGCCTCCCGGACCTGCAACTGTCCTTCCGCGCGGCCGACGACTCCCCGGTGCTCGCGGCGTTCCTGGACGTCGTCCGCGCCAACTGCGCCGAAGTCGGCTCCCGCCTTGACGACGTCCTCGCCCGCCGCGAAGCCCGGTCGGTCAAGCCGTAGTCACCTGCTGTGGACACTCTTCCGCCGCCGAGTGGCCACGCGGTGTTGGCGAAACCGAACGCACCACCGACGAAGCGGGGATCCGCGTACTGCGGCACGGTCGAGTTCGTCAGCACCGTACAGCCCGATCCACGACAGCTCCGTGGACTTCCTCCGCGTGCGCTACGAGGTGGGTCCCCGACGAGAAGCTGACCCGCCACTCCGGCATCGAGTACGCGCGGCGCAAGTCCCGTGGACCGCCTCACCACGGGCGCCGACCTGCTGCGGTGGCTCGAGCGAAGAGGGCAACCCACCGCGTCAAGACCGGCGGTTGACGGTCGGCACCGCCGATCGAGGGGGCGCGCCGGCGACCGTCCTTTCCGGACCGCCCGCGTCGACGCCGATCTTCTCGGCCAGATCACGGGAAACCGGCTTCGGCCCTCCACACCGGAAGATCCTTCCGTGGCAAGGAAACAGAGCCACCGTCAGGCAGCGTTGATTTTGCCGTGCAGCGCCCTGAGTGCGAACTGGTACCCGCGCCAGCCGGCGCCGGTGAGGTGGATCGTCGCGAGCTCCGCGAAGATGTCGGGGCGGCGGCCCCGCTCGTAGGCCCAGAACTGCCCGATGTGGACAATGGCGATGGGCAGCCCGGTGTCGTGCAACCCGTCGTACAGTGACCAGCCGTAGTAGGTCAGGCCCGCCGGATTGAGCACGACGCCGTCGGCTGTGTCCTGCCGATCGTGCAGCCAGTCGACGAGGTCCCCCTCGGTGTTGGACTGGACGTGCTCGACCTCCACTCCGAGTGTCTTGGCGGTCGTGTCCACGTCGGCGGTGATGTCGGCAAGGGTGTGGTGACCGTACTTTTCGGGCCACCGCTTGCCGAGCCGGTTGATGTTGGGTCCGTGCATGATCAGGAACTTCACGGTGCTTCCTCCAGGTTGGTCCGCCACGGCCGAAGGGCCCACCCGGCCGCGTCCAGGCAGGAGGCGCCGGCGCGCGCGGCACGCCGTGCCGCCTCCTCGGGTGACAGGGCGTCGAGATCGTCGGAGAAGACTTCGACCGAAACCGGGCAAGCGAGGCCGTGCCGGCGCAGGGCGCTGAGCACCCCGGCCGGGTCGCCCGCCCCGTCGCCGGGCAGGCGGCGGTGGTGGCGGGCCTCGTGCCTGAGGTCGCGCATCGGCTCGGCGAGCACGTCACACAGCTGGACCGACGTGATGCGGTCCGGGTCGATCTTCCCGAGGTCCGGCGGTTCCGCTCCGGATCGGTCCCAGTGCCACAGGTCGATGAGCACGCCGCCGTTCTCACGCTCCGCCCCGGCGACGATGTCCCAGGCGCGGCCGAGGGTCGGCACCGCGCTGTACGGCATGAACTCGAGGCCGACGAGGATTCCGCGGCGGCCCGCCCGGTCGCACAGGCCACCGAACCCGGCGATGAGGTCTCCGACCGGGTGGTCGAAGAGCATCGGAACGTTCAGCTGCCGGTACCCGATCGTGTCCGCCACGGCGAACAGCTCCTCCTCGATAGGCAACGGGACCGGCGCGGCCCAGTCCCAGATGTGCTCAAGCTCCATGACGCGCATCCCGTGCTCGTCGAGCAGGTCACGAAGCCCGGCCCCGGCGGAGCGGCAGTCGTCCAGCCGCAGCCCGATTCCGCCGAAACCGGCCGCTTCTGCCGCTCCGATCCGGCTGCGCGGACTCGCGTGCCGCAAGGTGTTCGCGCTGCAGGTGAGACTCCTCACGGCTCGCCCACCACCGGGGGCAGCTGCGAACCGGCACAGACGTGCAGGACTTCACCGGTGATGTTGCGGGCTCGCTCCGAGGCCAGGAACGCGACCGCGTTGGCGACGTCGACCGGTTCGACCAGACGTCGCAACGGGGTGAAGGCGGTGTAGCGCTCGACCATTTTCGCGAGGTCGTCGACGTCGGTCCGGTGCCGGTTGAACGGTGTCAGCACGAAACTCGGCGCGACCGCGTTGGCTCGCACCCCCAGCGGCCCGAGCTCGACGGCCATCGCGGTGGTGAGGCCGACGAGCGCGGCTTTCGAACTGGCGTAGGCGGTGTTGGCCGAGCCTCCGGACCAGGCTCGTGAACTGATGTTGACCACCGCGCCCGAGCCCTGCTTCCGCCAGAAGGGCACCGCGGCGCGCGAAAGCAGCATGGGTCCCTTGACGTTGACGTCCATGGTCAGGTCCCAGTCGGACTCGTCCATGGTCTCCAGCGCGTGCACCCGTTCGATCCCCGCGCTGTTGACCACCACGTCGAGCCGCCCGAACCGGCCGCCCACCTCTGCGACCATCGCCTCGACGTCCGTGGCTTCGGTGACGTCGGCGGCCAGCGCGACCGGTGGGCGTCCCGGTGGTCCGTCCACTTCCGCGGCCGCCTTGACTGCGGTCCGGTCGCGGTCCACGAGCACGACTTGGAACCCGTCCTCGGCGAGCACCCGGCCGATGACCGCGCCGAGAGCACCGCCCCCACCGGTCACGACGGCGACGGGTGCCTCCAGGTACTTCGTCATCCACTTACCTCCGGTCGAATTCGGCTGAGGGAACACGGAAGGTCTCGCGTCCCGCGAGCACCGCGATCGCGGACACCGAGCAGATCGCCGCGGTGTAGATCGCCACCGGCACCCAGCCCCCCGGCGAATGCCCGGCGATGCCCGCGGTGATCAAGGGGGTCAGCCCCGCGGTGGCGAACCCGAACTGGGTACCGACCGCCATGCCGGACAGCCGGACGCGGGTCGGGAACATCTCGGCATAGGTGGCCGGCCACACGGCCACCGTCGCCGCGTACGCCACGCCGAGCAGCGCCACTCCGGTCACCACCACCAGCACGGGCCTGGCGGCCGAGATCGACGCCAGGAAAAGGGCGGTGAGCACAGCGCTGCCGGCGATGCCGCCGACGAAAACCGGCTTGCGGCCGACCCGGTCCGACACCAGCGCCAACAGGGGCGCGGTGACGACCGCGAGACCGTTCCCGCCCGCGGCGACCCACAGCATCAGGGTCTTGTCCAGGCCGACGCCGTAGCTCGAATCGGTCGCGAACGCGAGGGCGAACACCGCGAACACCGTTCCGACATTGGAGATCCACGCGGCGAAGAACACCCGGAGCACCGCACCGCGGTGGTGGCGGAACAGTTCGACCAGCGGCGTGCGCGGCGTGGCGCCACGCTGCTGTTCGGCGACGAACGACGGAGTTTCGGGCAATGTCCGGCGGACCACCAGCCCGACGACGAACATGACAGCGGACAGGAAGAACGGGATCCGCCAGCCCCACGAGTACAGCGCGCGGTCGTCCAGCCAGGCGGCCAGCGGGATGAAGACCGCGCTCGCCAGCACCTGCCCGGCCTGGGTGCCGCCCAGGGTCCAGCTGGTCACATAGGCACGCCGGTGGTCGGGCGCGTGCTCGAAGGACATCGAGTTCGCTCCCGCCTGCTCGCCCGCGGCCGAAAGCCCCTGCATCAGCCGAAGCGCGACGAGCAGCACCGGCGCGGCCAACCCGATCTGGCCGTACCCGGGCAGGCACCCCACCAGGAAGGTCGACAGGCCCATCGACACGAGCGTCAGCACGAGAACCTTCTTGCGGCCGAGCCGGTCACCCAGGTGCCCCATGAAGAACGCGCCCACCGGGCGAGCCAGGTAGCCCACCCCGAACGTCGCCAGCGACGCGAGGGTGGCCGTGGCCGGATCCCCCGGCGGGAAGAAGACGTGGGGGAAGATCAGCGCCGCCGACGAGGCGTACAGGAAAAAGTCGTAGTACTCGAGCGCGCTTCCGGTCCACGCGGCGATCGCGGCGCGTTTCGGGGTCCGCTCGGGGTGCGCGGCCGGCCGCGGATGGACGTCTTCGGCCATCGTCGATTCAGTCATCGTACGTCCCAACACGAAGGGTCGTGGTCGAGACGAAAGCTACGATCAGGAGGAAAAATGTGGCAAGCGTTTGCCACTATTTGCCAGCGATGGCTAGGCTGCGCTCGTGGAACGAGGAAACGGGCACCGGTGATGGCGCGTCAGGAAACCGGACCTGAGCGGCCGCGAGTGACGACGCTGGCCGACGTCGCCGCGGCTGCCGGGGTCGCCGTCTCGACGGTGTCCCGCGCGTTCTCCCGCCCCGGCCGGGTCAACTCCCGGACGCTGGTCCACGTGCACGAGGTGGCGACGCGGCTGGGCTACCGGCCGAACCAGGCCGCTCGTGCGCTGGGCTCGGGCAAGACGTCGATGCTGGGGCTGGTCGTCTCCGATATCACCAACCCGCACTTCTTCACGCTCATCCGGGGCGCCGAGCGACAGGCGTCGGCCGCGGGCTACACCCTGATCCTGGGCGACACCCAGCAATCGCCCCGGACCGAACGCGAGGTCGTGGACCGCACTCTCGGCTCGGTGGACGGCCTGCTGATCGCCGCCAGCAGACTGCCCACGTCCGAGCTGCGCGCATACGCGGCCGACAAGGCCGTCGTCCTGGTCAACCGGGAGGCCGAGGGCATCTCCAGCGTCGTCACCGATCACACCGAGGGACCGCGGCAGCTCGTCGGGCACCTGCATTCCCTCGGTCACCGCGGTGTGGTCTTCCTCAGCGGACCACGGGAGTCGTGGTCGGGCGCCAAACGGTGGGCCGCCATCGACCGCACCGCCCGCGAACTCGGGATGTCGGCCACCCGCCTGGGGCCGTTCCCGCCGTCCATCGAAGGCGGTCCGGCCGCGGCCGACGCGGCCATCGGCACGCACGCGACCGCCGTGATCGCCCACAACGACCTGCTGGCCATCGGCATCCTCCGCCGGCTGGCCGAACGGGGCGTCGACGTGCCGGGGCAGGTGAGCGTCGCCGGCTTCGACGACATCTTCGGTGCCGACTTCTGCACCCCGCCCCTGACCACGGTGGCCGCGCCGCTCGAAGACGCCGGTCGCGCCGCCGTCGAGTTGCTGCTCCAGGCGAGACGCCCGGGCAAGACCTCGGCCCAGCGGCTCGTCGTGCCCTCCCATCTGAAGATCCGGCAGTCGAGCGGCCCGGCTGAGGAGCGGGCGTGACCGGGGACATGATCGTGGACTGTCACGTGCACGTGTTCGACCCCGCGCGCTTCCCCTACGAGGCGAACACGTTCTACTCCCCCGCCGGACCGGAACTCGGCACACCGGAGCGGCTCACCTCTCTGCTCGACGCCCAGGGCATCGCGAACGCCTTGCTGGTCGGCCCGAACTCGGGCTACGGAGAGGACAACCGCTGCCTGCTGGACACCCTCCAGCGAGGCGCCGGCCGGTACCGCGGCATGGCGGTCGTCCCCATCAGCACCTCGCGAGCCGAGCTCGCTGAGCTCCAGGCCCGCGGGATCGTGGGAATCACCCTCAATGCGGCATTGCTCGGCACCGACCGCTACGCCGACGCCGGCCGTCTGCTGCGCGACCTCGCCGCGCTCGACATGATCGCCGATGTACAGGTGACGGGGAATCAGCTTCTCGAACTTTCCCCGGTGCTCGAACCCTCCGGTGGCCGCATCCTCGTCGACCACTGCGGCCGGCCGGACCCGGCCGCGGGGCTCGACGCCCCCGGCTTCCGCAAACTGTTGCGCTGGGGCCGGACGGGGAGGGCGTTCGTCAAGCTTTCGGGCCTGGCCAAAGTTTCTCGCGAGCCCTACCCCCACGAGGACCTCGAACCGTTTGTCCGCGCGTTGCTCGACGAATTCGGTTCCGGCCACTGCGTGTGGGGTTCGGACTGGCCCTTCCTGCGCGCATCGGAACGCATCGACTATGCCCCGCTCCTCGATCTTCTCACCCGCCACGTCAGCGACAGCGATGACCGGCAGCGGATTCTTTGCGCCACGCCGCGCCATCTGCTGGGCTTTTGACTCGCTAGGGTGAACCGCGATCTCGCGACTCAGCCGGGCGCGTTCGGCAACCGAAACCGCCTGGGCCGCGATCGCCGAGGTGCGTTCGATCTCGCGGTCGCCGAACGTCCCGTCTTCCCGCGGGGCGATGGCGAGGACGCCGAGCGGTTCCCCGTCCCGGAGCAGCGGGACGGCCGGCACCCGCCGCACCTTTCGGTGAGGTCAGGAGCAGGTGGTGGGTGCGGGTCGCCCGGCGAAGCGGTCGCCCAGCCAGGCGAGCGCGGCGGGCAGGCCGGCGGTCTCGCCGGCGATGTGGTCACCCGGCATGAGCGCGAACACGGTGCCGACGCCGGCGGAGCACCAAGCGCGGTTCAGGGCCTGTGCTTGGCCGAGCGGCACGATTTCGTCGAGGGCGGCGTGGTACTGGAACACGGGCACGGTCGGCGCCGGGCGGGCGCCACGCCGGATCCGATGTCGCGCCGGGAAGCGTTCCCTCTGCTGCACGGCCGCGCGGACATCACGCGGAATCGGGGGCCCAGCAGCCAACTGCCCGCGGAGCCGTTCGTGCTGGCCCCGGCCAGACGGGCGCCTAGGGCGTGTCCTGTAAGTGATCCAGCTGCGGTTCGGTTGGATTGCGGACGTGGTCGGTCGCGGTGAGTTGACGGATAAGGCGTGGGCGGTGA